>JANOGQ010000344.1:0-3232 GCA_031406105.1 Lysobacterales bacterium
GTCGGAAAGTTTCTGCAACACCGGGTCGTTGATCAGGGTGCCGTCGTAGTTGCAGATAGGCAGGTACTTCCCCTGGCCCACTGCAATGTCCCTTACATCGCGTGTGGTCAGGTAACGCACCAGCTTTTCCGCATCTGGCCCCGACAATTCGACCTGGCGCTCACAGGACACATCCCACATGACAACCTTGTCGATAAGTGCCCGGTACTCGCCTTCCGGATCGCCGAAGTGAGATGGTGCGAACATGTGGTTGTAAACCGAGAACGATTTCACACCGTCCGCGACCGTGGCATCAAAATAGGGCGACTTGCGAATGTTGCAGCCAATGGCAATTTGAAAAGTCATGGGGTGATTCCGTGCTTGCTGTTATTGCCCCCTAGAATAGATAGGTAATTCGCGCGGCACAAGACACGCCATTGCCGATAACGGGTATATTGTCTCTTCAGCCCTGTAAGCTAGGGAAACTCTGATTTATTCAGAGTTTCTGCGGCATAAGGAGAAGGTGAGGCCGGGAACCGGCCGAGAAGCCGGCCTGGGCCGTGTGCCGCCATTTTAATGATTGAAAATCAATGAAAATGAAGCGAAACAAAAATGACATTTTTTGTTTTGCGTGCTCTGATGCTTCAGGGACGAATTAATCAGAGCTTCCCTAAGTTTGTGAACCACTAGAACCGGGGGATGCGCCGTGCTCACTATGAGAAAACTTCTGACAACGGGAATATCAACCCTGCTGGCCTGGTCGGCCAGCAACCAGGCTGACCAGCTGTTCGACATTGATACCTTCCTTGCGTTGAAAAGTGAATCGGAAATCACCGTCAGCCCGGACGGCGAGTTTCTCGCTTACAACCAATCCTGGCGTGATCTTGCCAAAGACAGCCTGCAAAGCTCCGTGTGGATGAAGCCGACAGCCGGCGGTGAACCCCTGCGTTTGTCAGCCGTAGGTGTTGAAGCCTGGTCGCCGAAGTGGAGCCCGGATAACCGCTACCTGGCCTTGTTATCTGCTCGTGGCAACGGCAGGACGCAGGTGTGGCTCTATGACCGGCGCGGCGGTGACGCACAGCAACTGACCGAGTTCGCGCAGGGTGTCCGCCACTTCGAGTGGTCACCCGACGGCACTCGCATGGCCTTGATCGTGATGGACCCCTCGCCCGCCGACCTCGACGCGGAGCCGCTGCCCAAGCCGCGTCCCTGGGTCATCGACAGGCTGCAGTTCAAGCGCGATTATGTCGGTTACCTCGACAACCGGCACACGCACATTCACGTTCTGGACATCGCCGATCGCAAAGCGCGCCAGCTGACATCGGGAAACTATGACCACGACGAGGTGACGTGGTCGCCGGACGGCAGGCACATCGTGTTCGTCAGCAATCGCAGTGAGTGGCCCGACTCGAATCACAACACTGACCTGTGGCGCATCGATGTGAACCAGGAAGAACCGCCGCCGCAACAACTGACCAAGACACAGTATGCCGACTCCAGCCCGGTGATCAGCCCGGATGGCAAGCGAATCGCGTACCGGTCGAATGTCAGCGACGGGCTGCCGGTCTATGCGATTCCGCAGTTGTCCATCCTCAATCCCGACACAGGCGATTCACAGCTCGTCGAATCCCTGGCTGAAGTGCAGGTGTGGGGGATGCATTTCTCCACTGACAGCCGAAGTCTCTACGCCATTGCTGAATACCATGGCGAACAGCAACTCATCAAAATCAATGTTGCATCGGGCAATGTCCAGCGTGTCATCGAAGGTGAGAACACGGTTGAAGAGTTCGACATCTCAGCGCGTGACGAGATCTTTGCCGTGGTGTCGCAGCCGCGGTCGCCGGCTGCGATCTTTCGCCTCGATGACGGCAGCCTGCAGCCGTTTCACGCGGTTAACCAGGAGCTCATGGCAGGCGTATCGACTGGCGCTGTCGAAAAACACAGGTACACGGCGCGGGACGGCACGGTCCTCGACACCTTCATTGTGCTCCCGCCTGGCTACCAGGCGGGCAGGCGCTATCCTGGCATGCTGCACATCCACGGCGGGCCATGGGCACAGTGGGACTGGCGCTTCGATTTCGAGTCGCAGATGTTCGCCGCGCAGGGCTACGTTGTCGTCATGCCGAATTTCCGTGGCTCCTGGGGTTATGGACAGGCCTTCAGCGACGCGCTGGTGGGAAAATGGGGTGAAGTGGATTACAACGATGCCATGGACGCAATGGACTTCGCCATCGAACAGGGCTGGGTCGACGGGGACCGGATGGCCGTATACGGCTGGTCCTGGGGCGGCTTCCTGACCAATCACGTCATCACGAAGACGGATCGCTTCAAGGCGGCGATCTCCGGCGCGAGCGAGACTCTGGTCGCAGCCAACTACGGCCACGATGAGTGGCAGCGGCTGTGGGCCGAGGATCCCGGGTTACCGTGGCTCGAGGAGAACCGGGCACAATGGGAAAAGATCTCGCCGTTTTACCGCCTCGACAAGGTCACGACGCCGACGCTCATCGTGGGCGGTGAAGACGACTGGAATATGCCCATCCTGAACTCTGAACAACTCTATCTGGTGCTGCGGCGACGGGGGATACCGACACAACTGGTCGTTTACCCGGCCGAGGGTCATGGCCTGTCAGTTCCGTCTTACGAAAAACACCTTTACGAGCAGTATTTCAGTTGGCTGCACAAGTACGTAGTCGAGTAGCCGATGAATTCACCTGTGCCGCTCGAATCCGATGTTCCGCTCCGTGCCCGAATTCAAGGAAAACCCTGTGACCGCGCCAGTTTCGTCACGCAGGAAACCCACTCTCGCCATAGGCTGATCCCAGTAGGCCTGATCAGGGAACCCGATTTCGAAGCGATCCTCAGAAACGGCCCTGAGCTCCAGCGCTGGCTCTTGCTCTATGCGTAACACGAGACCGCCACCTTCAACTGCAAAACGGTAGCTGGCATCAAGTTCCTCTGAGTAAAAGCTGCCAGCAAACCCGGCCAGCTGGTCTGCGGCGAGCACAACCGGCTCGGCGGCTGCTTCGACTGCTTGCCCGACCTCCTCCAGAGCTGCCAGTTCGATCCTGGGTTCCAGCGGGTCTGCCAGGAAATAATCGGCGACCTTCTCGGCCAGGCGCCTTGGGCTGGAATTGCCGTCGTTGCATGAAATCGCGATGGCAAGGCCTGGCTCGACGAAGCGTATCAGGACCGATTGCGACCCCCAGGAACTACCGGTGTGTCCGACCGTGCGCAGGCCGCGATATTCGCCCAG
>JANOGQ010000367.1:0-8951 GCA_031406105.1 Lysobacterales bacterium
GGTCAGGTTCACTCGGGCAATTCCCCTTTGTTCCAGGGCCTGCAACAAGTCCTGGTCAAAATGCAGGCCTGCCGTCGGCGCGGCTACAGCTCCCGGCCTGCTGGCGTAAACCGTCTGGTAGCGCTCCTGATCCTGCACAGAATCGGCGCGCTCAATGTAAGGCGGCAGCGGCATATGACCCAACTTTTCCAGCAGACTGGTCAATGGTATTTCTGCCGAGTGCAGTTTGAAGAATTCGCTTTCGCGGCCCCGCACTTCCAGTGCGGTGCCATCTTCCAGCAGCAGCAAGCTGCCAGGCTTGGGTGTCTTGCTGGCGCGAACCTGGGCCAGGCAATGATGATCATCCAGCATGCGCTCCACGAGGATTTCAACCCGGCCACCGGTGGTTTTGTGTGCGAACAAGCGTGCAGGCAATACGCGGGTATCATTAAACACCAGCAGATCACCGGCATTCAGCAGCGAAGGCAAATCACGCATGGCCTGATCATGAATCTCTGATTGAACGCGATCCAGAAACAGCAAACGGCTGTCAGAACGCTGCGCCAACGGCTGCTGGGCAATCAGTTCGGCGGGCAGTTCAAATTGAAAATCGCTGCGCTTGATGGGTGGGTCCTCGGTCTCAAATCCAGGATGCGCATTCTACCCGTGCACAGTCCCGTATGGGGCGCCGCATGACCATGCAGCATATACTTGTCAGCCAAGCAAAAGAGCAAACCAGGCCGGAAAAATAGAAAATGCTTTACAAACAACGGGAACTTTTGGCAGAGCTGGGCTGGGGGAGCAAGCGTCTGCGAATCGACTTTTCAGCTGGCGTTTCACTGGCCATTCCCTTGCAGGTCAATGGTCCTCAACCGGCGTTTTTTGCAGCTGTACCCATGACAGCAACTGCACTGCAGCTGGATGGCTTTACCGGTGATGTACAACAGGGTGGCAGTTGCAATGTGCAGTTGCTGAGCTGGGCACCGCACTGCCACGGTACTCACACTGAGTGTGTCGGCCACGTATTGCCAGAGGCCACGTTTGTGCTCGACACCATCGATACGCAGCCCTGTCTGGCACGGCTGATTTCAATACATTGCACAGCAGACTACCCGCAAATTGGCCTGCAGCAATTGCACCAGGCCTTGTCCGCCGGTCTGGATGACTGCGCCGCCCTGGCCATCCGCACCCTGCCCAATGCAGCTTCCAAGCAGTCACGTAACTATTCGCAACAGCCCAACTACCCGGTATTGAGTACTGAGTGCATGCAGTTTCTGGCCGAGAGCAGCTTGCAGCATCTCCTGCTGGACACACCTTCACTGGACGCCGCAGATAACCCCACATTGGCCAATCATCGTATTTGGTGGGAGCTTGATCGGTGGCCTTCAGGTGCATCTCGCAAAGTCAGCTCGCGCAGCGTTACCGAAATGATTTTCGTGCCAGATGGACTGGCCGATGGCGACTATTGGTTGCACCTGGAGTTGAGCCCGCTGCAGTCTGACGCCACGCCCAGTCGTCCCGTGCTGTATCCTCTGAAATTTATTCAGGATGCGTAGAACTATGAGCATTAGTGTTACCGCCGGCATATCTGATTTGCTGGCAGACGCCATGGCCCGGGATAAGGTTGATTCGCTGGCCCATTTCCGCGCCGGCTTCCAGTTTCCCAAACACAATGATGGCAGCGACAAACTTTACTTCACCGGCAATTCGTTAGGTTTACAACATGAGTCAGTTGATGCGGCAGTTGCCGAAGTGCTGGAATCCTGGCGACTGCGTGCAGTTGAAGGCCATTTTCGCGGTGATCGGCCGTGGATGAATTATCATGAGTTTTTGCGCGACGGCCAGGCTGAACTATTGGGCGCAAAACCAAGTGAAGTGGTCACGGCCAATTCACTCTCGGTTAACCTGCATCTGGCCATGGTCAGCTTTTATCGGCCGTCCGGTAAACGATGTCGAATCCTGATGGAACGAAGCGCCTTCCCCTCTGATCGCTATGCCGTTGAATCACAAATTCGTCTGCATGGTCTGGAGCCGGCAGACTGTCTGGTGGAACTTGCGCCACCTGCGGGCGAAAGACTGATCGAGGAGAGCCAGGTTGAGGACTATCTGGCTGCGCAGGGCGATACGGTGGCACTGGTTCTCTGGCCCGGTGTGCAGTACGCCACCGGGCAAGTATTCGACTTGCCGCGAATTGCAGCAGCCTCTCAAGCCGCCGGAGCTTGCACCGGTTTCGATCTCGCCCACAGTGCAGGCAACGTGCCGGTGGCTTTGCACGACAGTGGCTGTGATTTTGCCGTCTGGTGCACCTACAAATACCTCAATGCGGGCCCGGGTTCGGTGGCAGGCATGTTCATCCATGAGAGTCATCACCAAAATACTGAACTGCCGCGACTGCAAGGCTGGTATGGCAACAACCTGACTACGCGCTTTCGCATGGCGCCAGAGTTCGACCCGGCGCCCGGCGCAGATGCGTGGGTGCTTTCCAATCCGCCGATTCTGGCCATGGCGCCTTTACTGGCCTCGCTACAGGTTTTTGCCGCTGCAGGAATGCCGCGCTTACGCAACAAGTCCACACAGTTGACGGCTTGGCTGGCCCATGCCATCGAATACCATCTCGGGCAGCACCTGGAAATCATTACACCGGGACAGGCCGAAAGAAGGGGTTGCCAGCTATCGCTGCGGGTCAAGGCAGGTCGCGAAAAGGGTCGTGAACTATTCGAGTACCTGGAGCAATCCGGTGTTGTACCCGATTGGCGTGAGCCGGATGTGATTCGGGTTGCACCAGTGCCGCTGTATAACTCATTTGAAGATGGCGCGCGGCTGGTACAGTTCATTCGCGATTGGTTTGATCAGCAAAAATGAAAAGGGCCGGGGTTCCCGACCCATAGATCTTGCTGGCGCAGTTTCAACAGAAATCCAATACAGCTATCGGACAGGTCTTGGGAAACTCTGATTTATTCAGAATTTCCTTAGGGAAGCTCTGATTAATTCGTCCCTGAAGCATCAGAGCACGCAAAACAAAAAATGTCATTTTTGTTTTGCTTCATTTTCAATGATTTACAATCATCGAAAATGGCGGCACATCCCTGTACCGCGGCAACTCTGAATAGATCAGAGTTGCCTTAGTTGCATTGAATCTTGTCTGAGATTTTTACAATTGAATCAGTTCGATTGATATTCTGCACTGGAGTGAAAGCCTGATAGTTCAGCGTCCAGCTGCCCGTTGTTTCATTGCTGAAATTGCGGGTAAACGTGCCTACTTCCGTTATCACTTCTGGCACCACCGCACAGGTAGCGCAATACACTTTGAAATGCAGAATCGGCATGGTAGTCGCAGTAGCGAGGTTGTTGGTGGCATCAGAAGCCAAGAGGAATTTCGGACTGCCGCGGCCATCAAACAGGTAGTGAATGTGGGACTGCGCCATATCAAACAGGCTGACGGTTGCGCCGCCCAGCCCTGTCGCCTGTTTACCCCAGGTACCGTGATAACTCTTCTTTGAGCCACTGATGGTGGGACAGGTGTTCGGGCTGAGTGGAAGCATCCTATCGGATCCGACAATGCCCAGCAGCGAATAGGAGAAAATCACCTCGTTGTTGCCGATAAAAGTCATGGCCAACTTGCCAACCACCTGACTTTGCTGCTGCGTACCGTCATTGGTATAACGCAAGACATCAGTTACCCACACATTGCTGGTTGGCGCGGGGGCACTGGCGTTGTAAAAGGTTGGCTGCCCTGAGTTATCGTAGGAATACCACAATAAGTAGTGAAAACTGCCAATCGAATTGTACTCACCACCCTGGAAGTTATTACGCTCGAAACGCCACAAACCTTTGAAGGCACTCAAGCCCGCTTTGCCGCCCTGCACATTGGTGTTGATGGTTACTGCAGCCGCATTAGCCGAGGCGTTTGCGAGGCGCACATAGTAACGACCGGGCGCAGGATTGGTGCCGAGGGTGATGCTGGGACCAAGGTTACTGCCGCCGCTAGCGGAGCTGATGAGACTCAAACCACCGGGCAAACTGGCAAAAGGCTGGCCCGCCAGCGCCTGCTCAAAATCCTGACGGTAGATCTCCATGCCCAGACTGTTGCTTTGCGTACCGGTAGCGCCGCTGGCCTGAACATTCAGGCTACTAGTTCCGGGCGGTACGTCAACGAATATGCGCTCGTGGGCAGAATTGCCCGCCAGTGCCAGTCCCTGAGCTTCACCGCTGAACAAGGGGAAAGTCTGTGGCATAACAATGGCGCTGCGATTGAAGCGGATTGGAATCACACCCAGGTTATTGACTTGGGTGCGCGTGCTGCCGATTCCTACTGCACCCAGAAATTGCTCACCGGGTAGCGCTGAAACGTTGCGCCAGTTTACATCCACAGCAAACTGCTGGTCGGCGGGAACGATGCCGGGGCCAGTAACCATCATGGGCGAATGCTCTGAACTGGCGATGGCTGCGCTTATCAAGGTTACCTCGTCGCCGCCAGTATTTACTCCGGTCCAGTTCTGCACCACTATCCAGTAATTGCCGGAAGGAAGGTTGTAGAGGTTACATTCTTCGATGTCGATGGGACTGGTGCTGGTACACAGCTCTTCGTCTTCATCAGCAACTCCGTTGCCGTTGTCGTCGCGGCCGACAAACATGTCCAGATCATCAGCAGTCGAACTCAGAGTTGCCGCGTGCAGCCACAATCCACCTGCCGGGAGGTTGTGCCACACCGTGAACACCCCTTCGCCACCGTCATAAGGGTCATCATTCTGGACCTTATTTCGGCGCCCTTTATCACTTTGAAGGCCACTGCTGGTTGGATCTTGCTTGATGATACGAACCGTGCGGGTTGGCTTCACCAGCCCACCGCTTTTGAAAGTCACATCTGGCAAGCTAACCAGCCCGCTCAGGTTGAATGATGCAACACCAGTATCGCGGTCATCGTTAATATTCCACGAAGCCGGCAAAGTGCCGCCACTCGAATAAACCGCTGTAGTAAACGACTGTGAAGGTGATCCGGCACTGGCAAATGCGATATTGCCGTAAACCCATTTGCCGATCATGTTGGCATTGCTGACATCCACTTCAATCGTCAGGGCTTGCGAAGCACCGTTACTCAAGGTGAAATTGTTGGGAGTGATTTTTACTACCGTTCCGGCGGGGAAATTGGCGGCAGTGATATTCCAGCTGCCTCCACCCTGTTGATCCGTAACGGTGCGGGTAAAGGTACATTTTCCTTTACAGGCATTGTGGACCAGGCCCGGAAGATTGAGGTTTCGGGGCGTGCCGCCAATGGCAGGATTGGCTGCGGTGAATTCAGCGCCTGTTACGTTCAGGAACATGCCGGCATTGACTGCCTGGTCGATGCGGGGTCGACCAGAGCCGCGCTCATAAGGCGTGGCGACAGAACCATCAAAATCCCTTGCCAGCACAGCGCTTGAAGTGGTTTCCAGTACAGAAGCGATCTGGGGCACTGTCCAGCTCGGTTGCACGGCAAGCACCAGCGCGGCAGCACCGGCGATATGTGGTGAGGCCATGGACGTTCCGGAAAGCACCCGGAACTCCTCTGCCTCATTGGAGGCAGCCAGTATCGATGTGCCCGGCGCAATCATGTTGGGCTTCAGCACTTCCTGCACAGTGCCGGTGGCCGGACCACGGGAGCTGCTGGAACTGAGGATATCAGCGAAAACATCGTTTTTTACCGGAGCAAAGCCCGACAATGAACCCTGATGATTGCTGCCACTGTTCAGCCAGCTACGCAATTGATCGCCCGCCGTGTCCCCGATGTGGCTGGCAGGCAAACAATGATCATCCGACACCACGGAATCACCTTCGGCATCGTTATTGGCCAGAATGTATCCGCCCGCGCCAGCCAGCAGCAAATTCTTGCCCTTTTCCACCCGCCCATAATCCCCGCGATCACAGACCACGATTTCACCATTGAAGGGAGTCTGGCCAGCCCACGGATTACTGGCGCCGGTATTGCCCGCGCAACTTGCTTCAGATTCAGATACGCCGGTGCCGCATAAGGCATTGCCAAAATCCTTGGCATGCACAATCTTGCGTACCCCAATACCACCGGTAAGGCTTGCACCCACCAGGCCGGTCGGGGGTGTTGTATTGCCGCCGCTGAGGTTCTCGACGGCACTACCATAAATCCGGTCATGAGTTGCATTGCCGGCCGCCATTACCCATGGTGCATTGGCGGGCGAGCCTACAGTGCCGGCATTAGGGCCAGCATTACCTGCTGAGGAAACCACGAAAATTCCGGCGTTACGGGCATTGAGAAATGCCATGGGTATGCTGCCACCCTGCCAGGGGCTGAAAGCGTTAGAGCCAATCGAATAGTTCACTACATCCACGCCATCGGTGATGGTCTGATCAATGGCCGACAGAATGGCCGATTGCAAACAGCCACCCCCATCCGGATCACTGGGTTCACCCGCAAAACAGACACGGTAGGTAATCAAATTGGCACGCGGTGCCACCCCGGAGATAAATGTCTGGGCGACACCATTGAGCGTGACGTTTAAACGATTACCGGCAGCGATGCCAGCCACATGACTGCCATGACCGTCGTTATCGCGGCCCTTGGTGCTTTCTTCAAGCTCATCGGTTGCCGGATTGTCCTCAATAAAATCATAAACACCGACCAGCTTGTTATTGCACTGCACTTCCGCCTGACTGCACAAACCCAATTGCGAGCCAAACGGATTCTGGAAGTTGTACCCATCCGCTGCGGGATCAGCAAAAGATGGATGTTCCCAATTAATGCCCGAATCAATGATGCCGATAACCACGCCTTCGCCACGATTCGCAGGATAACCCGCAGAGCCGCTCCAGATTTCCTCTGCTCCCAGCCAGGGCGGGCCAGCATCGGTTTCCAGCTTCAGCACCTGGTCTGGCTGAATGCTGATGAGCAATGACGAAGCTTCAAGTTTTGCAGCTTCATCAGCTGTAACATTCAGTGACATGCCATTGGTGGCATTTAAAAAAACATGATCCGGCCTTAGCACCCTGCCCAACAATATGGAGGCTTCCAGCAGGAAGGCTTCTTTTGCCTCCAACAAAAAATCGCGGTAAGCCTGGACCTTTGGTGCGCTCAGATCCAGCCTGCCCTCGGGGCTCAATTCCGCCGTTGTCGGCAACATCCGTTTGCCCGCAGACAGGCCATTGGCCAACAGCAGTTCTTCACCGCGATAAGCGGCAATGGGCGGGTTGTGTAGTTCCACGATGTAGCGCTGCAACCCTGGCTGATCTTCAGCAGCCCACAGCATCAGCGGCCAGCACAAAACCAGCAGCAAACCCAGCTTCAAAACTAACTTTGTGGTGAGACGGCTGTGCTGCATGTCCCAAACTCCCGCTGCCACAACTCCATTTCCCACAACTCCTGCTCCCTGCATCATCAGCCTGTTCCTTGCCTTGCCGGTTCAAACAGCCGGGAGCGGACGGCGCATCGTGACCAGCTCTTCCGCTGCTGTTGGGTGTATGCCTATCGTGTCATCAAATTGCGCTTTGGTCAGGCCGGATTTTACCGCGACCGCAAAGCCCTGGACAATCTCCGGGGCGTCTGTTCCCACCATGTGCAAACCTACTACCTGCTGGCTTGCTTTTGCCACGATCAGTTTCATCATGGATTTCCCGGCTCGGCCAGTCAGGCTATGTTTCAAGGGCCTGAACTCGGCACGATAGACATCGAACTCACCAAAGTGGGTCTTTGCATCATGCTCGCTATATCCCACCGAGCCCACGGGGGGTTGCGAAAATACTGCGGAGGGGATGAACTCATGAGATACGGGCCGGTTTTTGCCGCCAAATTCGGTATCCGCAAACGAATGCCCTTCCAATATCGCCACGGGTGTGAGGTTCACGCGACTGGTCACGTCACCCACAGCCCAGATATGCGGCACGCTGGTCCGTGAATATTCATCGACCACGATCCAGCCGCTTGCATGCACTGCCACATCGGTATTCTCCAGGCCCAGGTTACGCACATTGGGCACCCTGCCCGTTGCATACATGACCTGATCTGCGGTTAAAATCTTTCCATCATCCAGCGCGCAATGCAGCTCATCACCCACCTTGCTGATCGCATTGATGTTTCGCCCAAACGCAAACTGCACGCCTTTGGCCGACATTTCTGCCGTCAAGACCCGCCGCACATCATGATCGAAGCCACGCAGTACCTGATCACCGCGGTACAGCTGTGTGACTTCTGCTCCAAGGCCATTGAAGATGCCGGCGAATTCGCAGGCGATATAACCACCACCAACAACGACCACGCGGTTTGGCAACTCGGGCAGGTAAAAGGCTTCATCGGAGCTGAAAGCATGTTCTATGCCGGGAATATCCGGCAGCCAGGGATGCGCACCCGTGGCAATCAGGATTCGCTCAGCACGAACAGAACGATCACCGATCTGTACGGTATGGTTGTCGACAAAGCGGCCGCGGTGAGAAAACAACTCAACACCTGACTGTTCCAGCAACTTGAGGTAAACCTGGTTCAGGCGATCAATTTCACGATCTTTGGCAGCGATCAGTTTAGGCCAGCTGAAACTGTGCTCACCAACTGTCCAGCCAAAGCCAGCTGCGTCTTCAAAGTCTTCGGAAAAATGTGCGGCATAGGCAAGCAATTTCTTGGGAACGCAACCGCGGATGACACAGGTGCCCCCTACCCGGCTTTCTTCGCAAATCGCTACTTTCGCACCATGGCTGGCGGCAATCCGCGCGGCACGCACGCCACCGGATCCGGCACCGATTACCAACAAATCAAAATCTAAACCCGCCATGCAGAAAACCCTCAAGTCGCCCGAGCAAATCTGGGGCGAAAAGTTAATAAAATCAATGGCACCGCTCAATCCTGGCAGGCGGGCGCAACAGATTAGCCCTGCTGCCCTGACTTGTACAGGGCAATCTGACCACACAGTTCAGCAAAAGGTGCCGCTAAAGGATCAAGATCCAGTCCTGTATTCATGGACTTGCCCGCTGGCAGC
>JANOGQ010000386.1:0-2758 GCA_031406105.1 Lysobacterales bacterium
TGTTGGCCCCTGCCTGATAGGCCGTGACCCACAACAGAGCGAAGATATCTGGCAATACCTGTATCGTGGCGCCTACTGGCGTCGTGGGCCGGTGACCATGTGTGCCATAGCTGCAGTTGACACCGCTCTGTGGGATATCAAAGCCAAAATTGCCGGGCTACCCTTGTACCAATTGCTGGGCGGGCGCTCGCGCAAGGGCGTGATGGTCTATGGTCACGCCAATGGCCGCGATATCGAAGAAACCTGTGATGAAGTGGCACGCTACCGCGAAATGGGCTACCTGGCCATCCGGGCACAGTGCGGCATCCCCGGCCTGGACAGCACCTATGGTGTTTCCCGGGACAAGATGTTCTACGAACCGGCCGATGCGGACATGCCCACCGAAAACACCTGGTCCAGCGAGCGTTACATCGATCATGTACCCAAATTGTTTGCCCGGTTGCGCGAACAATTCGGCTTCGACCCTCACCTGCTGCACGACGTTCATCACCGGCTTACGCCTATCGAGGCAGCCCGGGTCGGTAAGTCCCTCGAGGAATACCGCCTGTTCTGGCTGGAAGATGCCGTGCCTGCTGAGAACCAGGAAGGATTCCGGCTGATACGCCAGCACACCGTAACGCCATTGGCCGTGGGTGAGGTGTTCAACACGATCTGGGATTGCAAGACCCTGATCGAAGAGCAGCTTATTGATTACATTCGATGCACGGTGGTTCATGCAGGTGGCATAACGCATCTGCGCCGTATCGCTGATTTCGCTGCCCTGTACCACATCAAGACCGGCTGTCATGGTGCTACAGACCTCTCGCCCATTTGCATGGGCGCGGCTCTGCACTTTGATACCTGGGTGCCCAATTTCGGCATCCAGGAGTACATGCGGCATACCGAAGCCACCGATGCCGTGTTTCCACATGACTATCGCCTTGAGGGCGGCTACCTGCTGGCAGGTGAAACGCCCGGGCACGGCGTCGACATCGACGAGGCGCTGGCGGCGAAGTACCCTTTCAAACGCGCCTACCTGCCGGTCAACCGGCTGCAGGATGGCACTATGTGGCATTGGTAAGAAGGCCAAAATGATTCATGGCAGGATTCATGGCAGGATTCATGGCAGATTTTGATGTAATCATCGCGGGCGGGGGCCATAACGGCCTGATCTGCGCCTCTGTGCTGGTCGGCAGTGGCCTGAAAGTACTGCTTGTTGAACGTAACGATTGGGTGGGTGGAGGAGCGCTGACACGAGAGTTGACTCTGCCCGGCTTCAAGCATGATCCCTTTGGTTCATCGCACGTCTGGATTCACCTGAATCCGGCTTTCCAGAAGTTGCGCCCCGAACTTGAGAAGCACGGTCTGAAGTATATTTTTTCTGAAGACCACATCACCGGGCACCCCAACAAGTATGCAGGCCAGGGAATCATCGTCTATAAGGATATCGATAAAACCTGCGACACCATTGCCGAATATTCCCGGGCCGACGCGCGGCGCTATCGTGAAGTTTATGAGGAATTCGGTGAGATCAAGGATGGTGTGATCAAGGGCATGTTCTCTCCGCCCGCTCCGCCCAGCTATATGTATCAGGGCCTGGAGCGGAACCCGGAAGGGCTGAACCGCTTGCGCAATTATCAGCTCAGCTCGCGCCAGTTCACGCTGGAAAATTTTGAGAACGATCACGTACGCGCCTTCATCCTGGGCTGGGCCATGGCGCCGCAGACACCACCCGATCAGCTGGGTACCGCTGCAGGTTTTTACGTGATGATTCCGAGCATCCACTATTTCGGCCAATCCATACCTGAAGGTGGGAGTGGAATGTTGTCTGAATCCATGAAAAGCTATGTTGAAGCTCATGGCGGCACAGTCAGAACCGGCGCTACCGTCAGCAGCTTTATTGCCGAAGGCGGGGTTTGCAAAGGCATCCGTCTGGAAAGCGGTGAAGAAATCCTTGCCGACAAGGCCGTGGTCAGCGGCCTGGACCCTTACCAGACTTACCTAAATGGCTTCAAGGATGATGAATTACCACCCGGCTTCAAGGATATGGTGCGTAAATTCAAATTCGGCGACATTTCCATTGCGCGGGTGCACTACGCTTTGCACCAAGCGCCGGAATTCAAAGCCGGTGCAGATATGAACAAAACGGCCTTCCAGCGGATTTTCGGAACGGTGGCAGACATCGATCGGCAATACCTGGAAATCGCCGGTGGTCAAAAGCCCAGCGACCCTTTCCTGTGGACAGCCGCCTGGACCACCATGGACCCTACGCGGGCTCCGCCGGGCAAACACACCCTGATCATGGACACTTTTGTGCCCGTGGATCTGGCCAGTGGCGAAGACTGGGAGGCCCTGGGTCCGGCATACTGCAGGGACGTCCTGCTGAAACAGCTGCAGAATTACACCACCAACATGACGCCCGACAACATCATGGCAGAGTATGTAGAAACCGGTCCCAGCCTCGCGCGCGCCAACAAGTGTTTTTATCGAGGTGTTACTACCGGGGGCGAACGCACCCTGGCGCAGATGGGTGCCTTCCGGCCATTCCCGAATTATTCACACTATCGTGGCCCGCTGAAAAACCTCTACATGACCGGGCCTTCCTGTCATCCAGGTGGCGGCATTTGTGGTATGGGCACTATTGCTGCCGATGAAATCCTGCTGGATCTGGGTGTTCGGACAGAAGATGACGATTTTGATTTTTAATGGGGTCAGAGCCCTTTTCCCGGGCAGGCCTCACAAAAAACAGCGAGGGGAAAGAGCTCGGGAAAAGGGCTCT
>JANOGQ010000396.1:0-2344 GCA_031406105.1 Lysobacterales bacterium
TCACAGGAGGTCATTTCCGAGCAATAGGTGCGCCCATCGCAATGAAACGAAGAGGGTATCTCCTGATATGGGCTCAATACCGGCAAGGTAGTAACTTCCGCCCGCAACAAATACTCATGAATCCTGGGATAGACAAACACGCCAAGGACGCCCAAGACAACAAGAAAGCCAATGGCTTTTGCCAGGCTCGAAGGCTGGTGGCTGTTGCGGGCTTTACGTTGATATGGGCTTTCGCGGCGTGGTACACGCTGTAGTATTTCGCCCGCCCTGGTCACCTGCTTTGCACAAGGCCGCCCTTGCCTGTCCGTTGAAAGCTCAAACGTCACCATGTCGCCAACAGCTGGCTGCTGCGCCTGGTTGTGGAAAGCCCGAATGTGCACAAACACCTGCTTGGCGCCCGAACTGGGGGTGATGAAGCCATAGCCTTTCTCGGCATTCCAGTGGGTGATTTTTCCGTTGGTTCGCATCAGGTGGCGCTCAATCCGATTGCCAGTTGCTTTTTAACATAATCGCGTTTCCGCGGGAACGCACATTAAAGTGGATTCGAGGTTGGCGAAGATCATCTTGACAGTAACACTTCCTGCATGCACTAATGCTGGCTAACCCATGCAACACTTTCTGGGTGTCTGGGCAAGGTGGGTCTTCTCTGTCAACAGCACGGTGCAATGCCGGTCTGAAACCCTACCGTGGCAAGTACAGAAAAACGGGATTGCCGAGGCTGTGGAAGCCTTGTTATTCATCGAATCATCACAAGCGCCGGCAAATGAATCACGCTTCAGAGGGTTTTAAAAAATGACTATGAATTCAAGTTATGTGCGCGCTTTCGTCGGTGTTCGACATTCAGCAATCAGATTGTTCATTACTCTGCTTTTACTCCTTCCTGCCCTGAGCCTGCATGCGGCAATTCTGACTGTTGACTGCAGCAAGAAGTCGCTGCAAGGTGAAATTTCCGCCAGGCTGGACAAAACGGCAATAAATACCGTCAATTTCTCCGGCAACTGCGTCGGGCCTGTGGTGCTCACAGGACACGTCAACCTGACCCTCATCGGTACGGCGGCGAATGCTACCATTGCTGGTGTTGCAGGGGGTGCGCTCAAGGTCGAGGGTGGTACTGTCGCCATGCAGAACTTCACGGTCAATGGGAACCTTTCCAGCAGCGGCGTCGAATGCACCAGCCGCTCGGTCTGCGTTCTGCGTAATGTCAACGTGTTGATGGGTGGGGTAGCTGGCGCCATCGGCATAGGGGCACAGGACCAGTCGGCGATCGATATCATCGGTACTGTCTCTGTCTCGGGGGGGAATGTGGGGTCCTCAACTGGGGTCGGCGCATTTGGCGCGTCCAGTATCAACATCAGGCCGACATGGGCCCTGGGGTTTGATCCGACCGAACCCGGGGCAACCATTTCGGGTCATGAGAGCGGCGTGTTTGTGCAGGACGGTTCTTTCCTGCGCAGTGACAATGCCTTTATCCAGCAGAACGAGTTTGGCGTTACCGCTCAGCGTAACGCGACAATCAAGATACTGGGTAATCAGATCGGCGGAGTGACTGGCAACACCAACGACGGAGTAGTGGTGTGGCGCGGATCTACAGCGCAAGTGGGGACGACGATTTCCGGCAATGGATTCGGTGTATACGCGGGGACGTTGTCGTACATCCAGATCTTGAGCGGGACGGTAATCACGAGTAACGGGGGAGGCAACTTTGGCTGCGATGGCCCGACCGCCATAATCGAGGGTGGTGGTTACTCCTGCATCTCACCCTAGTTTTCGTAATCAGCGGCAACCCTGGCCGTAAGAGAAAAAGTGAGCGGGGCGCACCGCCCCGCTCTCCCAGCCCACATCAATCTTGCCGTAAACCTTGCCTCACCTGACCGGCAGCGGCTGGTCGGTCCTCGCAGCTCGCACCATAGCCAACCACCGCAAGCCACAGTATCGATTGCTCAATTGCTGCGGGCCGGGTCAGGGCAATAGCCAGTACCCCGATCGGCATCACGACACAGAGCCGTGCGAACTCGAGGCGAATTGCGTTGGCCCGGCGATCGCTGATCAGCCCCAGCGTATACAGTTGTGGCCACAACAGCAGGCAAGGGATCACTGCAGCAGCAAGGCCTTGCGTGGCGTAAAGTTGCCCGATCCAGATTACGCCACCAGCGGCCAGGACGAATTGCCCGATGAGGTACTACCTCAAGGGGCGCGGCAGCGGCGGGTCGTACTTCTGAAATGTCTGTAAATCGGCCGTGGCCTTTGGGAATCGCAGCTCAACATCCTGCGGCTGGGCTCCAGCCTCAACCAGATCCAGGCCGCATCCATCAATTACCGTATCGCCATCGGCCCGCACGCGGGC
>JANOGQ010000430.1:0-9487 GCA_031406105.1 Lysobacterales bacterium
CGCAGGGATGCGCAGGAGCGGCCATTGCAAGATTGGCTGATTTGGTGCCCAGGCCCCGGCTGAACCTGACGCGGTTTCATGGGGTTTTCGCTCCCAACTTCAAACACCGCCAAAAGATTGTTCCACGGCAACCACGAGGTAAGGTCGACAGCGACAAACCGCTGTCGCCCATGAGCTGGCCGCTCCCGCACATCCCTGTGCTCCGCGGCACCTGGACTCCTGTCCATTGGCCGCTCCCGCACATCCATGTGCTCCGCGGCACCTGGACTCCTGTCCATTGGGCCCAACGATTGAAACGGGTATTCGCCATCGACATTGAAAAATGCGCTGAGTGCGGTGGCAAACTCCGGGTCATCGCCTGTATCGAGGATCCGCTACTGATCCGCCAGATCCTGAGCCACGTTCAGCAGCGTGATGGCCCCGCTGACTTCGACGCGCGCGGGCCGCCCGGCGCGGCGATTGTGGCCGATTGTGGCTTGATCAGGCCTGAGTTTGGGCTATGGGCCCAAGGGGCGCGCTCGAACGATGGTAGGCAAAAACCAAAGCTGAAGCGAAAACAAGCCAGCAGAGCGTGCAAACACACCTCTGGAAGAGCTCACGAGGAGCGATTGGGTCCTGAACTTGCGGAATTTCCAGGCTCGAATACTTTCAAATTTTTCAAGCAAGGTGCTTAATACTTCCTATGCGCAATACGATTTCTTCGGTCCTGCGTTCGATTGATTGATCGGGTTTGGCAGATCATCTGGATCAGGGACAAAGAGCCCCATTGCAGATATTGTCGCCAGCATTCACCCCGCCGCTCACAGTCCCGGCCGTGTTGCCTGAGATCACGTTTTCGCGGTAGCCGGTCTCAATGCCCAAGGCGAGCTCGACTAAGTATATAGAATCAGTTTATTGACGGCATTAATGATGGGGCTGGGTAAAGTACCTGAGTCAGTCCAGAAACGATGGACAAAGCACTCTCAATTTACGCTGGTACTTAACCCTGTTCCAAATGGACGGGTGGCCAGCCCTGCATGGTGGCAGAACCTTCTTCAGTCCAATCCAGTGTCACAAAGCCACCCATGGAAAGGCAGCAATCCGGAGGTCCAAATCACTGTTAGTGTTTCAGCCCCACAATTGCTTACTGGCAATGCGCGCACCATCTGCCATCGCGGCCAGCTTGGCGTAGACAATATCCGGGTCAACGGCGCCAAATCCGGCGAAGGTGGAAAAGCCGCAATCGGTGCCGGCAATGACACGCTCGCGACCGACGATATCGGTGAAGCGGCCAATGCGCTGCGCCACCAACTCCGGGTGTTCGACAAAATTGGTGGTGGAATCGAGCACCCCCGGTACCAGGATCTTGTCATCCGGAATCTTGCTGTCGCGGAACACGGTCCACTCGTGTGTATGCCGTGGATTGGAAAATTCGAACAGCAAGGCCTGCGGACGGGCCTTCAAGGCAATCGGTAACACCATGGCCATAGGCGCATCACAATGATGCGGGCCTTCGTAGTTGCCCCAGCACACGTGCAGGCGCATCTGTTCGGGCGCGATGTTGCGCGTGGCATGATTGAGCGCCTCTACGTGCTGGCTGGCCAGTTTCTGGTACTCGGCATCGGTCTTATCCTTGAACATCATGTGGCGACCCAGCCCGATGTCGGGTGAGTCCAGCTGCAGTATCAGGCCGGCGGCGACAATGGCTTCGTATTCGAAGCGCATGGCTTCTGCCAGGGCTTCCAGGTATAGCTCGTGGCTGGGGTAAAAACGATTGGGCTGGAACAGCGCGATCACGCCGGGTGAAGCGGCGTTCATGAAACCTTGTGTGGCACCGCTCCCCTGCAGAGCTGAACTGAAATTATCGATGTCCTCTTTGACCGGGGTACTGTCCTTGAGCCGGATCTCGCCAATACAGCAGGGTCTTTTGTAGCTCGGCGTGCCCCCGCTGGATGCCTGCCTTTGCAGGAAGCCGGGAAACTCCTCGAGGTCCTTGGGCGGTTGCCTGGGACTGTCGCCTTCAAATCCGGTGATGCGATCTTTGATATAAGTTGCGTAGGAGATCTTGCTCATCTCGCCATCGCTGACGATATCGACACCAGCACTGACTTGCCTGGCGACCACTGCTTCTACCGCTTCACGAATGACCTGGTCACTTGCTGCCGGGTCGCTGTCCTTGCCCTGCTCACGGGCAAATACCACCTCTGTCACTGCTTTGCTGCGTGGCAGGCTTCCAACATGGGTAGTCAGAATCCGGTCAATGCTGGTTTTCATGTAGTGCTCCTGTTGCCAGGCGCCAGTGTGGGTATCAGGTGAATACGGGCGCCGCTGGCTGGTTTCCTCGACGGGTAATGTAGCAAATACACCCCTCGCTTCCCTTATTGGAGAACGAGCGCGATGAACCGATGGGCGTTGTGAAAGTGTCACCCTGCTTCATCTGCAAGGCCTGGCCATTGACCTCGACCTGCAATTGGCCCTGCTGTATGAAAATCACTTCTTCCTCGCTGCGAGTGTGTGCAGGAATGGCCGCGCCAGGTTGTAGCCGGAGTGCACGAAATACAAAACCGTGCTCCCAGGCATAGACGCCCGTGCTTATGCCTTCTTCCGGGTTAGCCGGGCCGAGCAAGGCTGCTTCTTCCACGCCCTTGAATGCTGCCAGGGCAGTGTTCGAAGTCCAGGGGTAACTGTTCTTACGAATCACGATACCGTTCATCTGCTCAGAGTTGACCACCCGGTGCTGGGCAATCTGCTCTGCGCTGGTTCTGGGCATGGGGCGCTTGCCCTCGGGAATGACCTGGCCGATCGCGGTATCAACCAGCGAGCAATCTTCCAGCAGCACGAGTCCGTAATTTTTCGCCAGGTCAAAAACTTTCGGTGCCCAAAGTACGCGGCCCGGATTATCACCGCCGAGTACTGCAAACAGGTAGCCGCTGCCAGAGCCCACGTTTTCAAAACCACGAAAAATATCGGTGGGCAGGGTAATTACATCGCCCGGATGCAGGATGATCTCGCCATCATCGGCGTTGACGCCGCTGCGAAAAGCCCAGTCGCCGCTGTACACCAGGAATACTTCTTCGGTGAGATGACTGTGCTGGGAGTTGAGGCAGCCCGGTGGTTGCCGCGCACCGCCGATATTGAATCCGTGCGGAATGCGGATATGGATATGCTGGTCGGGGTTTTCAGCCACGCCTGGACCAATAACGGTAAAGTTCTCCTTCTTGTCGCTGCCCGGGGAACGGGTATCGATAAAAGCGTTCAGGCAAGGTACGAGATCGGTATAGCGTACCAGCCGGTTTTCAAGAGTTTCGGTTTTCATCAGGGAACCAAAGTGTTGAGTAAATAAAGTGCCAGCAGGGTCAGCGCGAAGAACACCAGCAGCCACCAGCTCGTCCCATCTACCCGTCCGGGCACCAGGAACCAGCCACCGTCTTTTTCCGCTCGCCCTTCACGCAGGAATTTTGCTTTCTGCCCAACAACGCTGTAGGGCGACCACTGCTCCTGGCGGCCGTCTATGATCCGGCTGGCCAATAGCGTCACGATGATGTTGGATACGGCACCCACCAGGCAGTACCAGGGCCAGGAAACATCGGTTTGGGTGGCAACCCACCACACCACGCCAAAACCGGCGATGGTGCCTACCAGCAGGCCCCGTTCGGTTGCCTGGCGGGAGAAAAAGCCCAGCGCGTACATGCCCAGTTGTGCACCAACGAAGAATGAGCCCACCTGGCTGAGGATTTCCAGGATAGAACCTTCGCTTTTTGAATAGGCAATGGCCGGCAGGATGGTCAGCACACCAAAAATCACAGTGAACCATCGCGTTACTTTCAAGTAATGTTAAGGCGCTGCGTTTTTGCTGATATAGCGTTCGTAAAAGTCCACGGTAGCGATGGTGGAAAGCGAGCTGAAAGCCGAGCTCAGGCTGGACATGGATGCAGCCATAACTGCGGCAGCGATGATGCCCATCAATCCCGGCATGCCAAATTCAGCCGCAAAATGCAGGATGATGGTGTTGCCGTTTTCAAACTCCCTGCCATCGTAGTGGGCCCAGAACAACACCCCCATGAAAATGAACAGGAAGTAGATGAAAAACGCGACAAAGCCCATCAATAAATAGGACTTCTTGGCATCGCCAATATTTTTCGCGGCCAGGGTGCGTTGCACCATCATCTGGTTCGTGCCATAGACCGTGGTGTGGTACAGGGTCATGGCGATGATACCTGCCCAGGCACTGGTTACGTGATCGAACCCACTGGAAAAGTCCAGCGCCTGCAATCTCCCAGCCGCCTTGATCTCGGAAAGTGTTTGCATCATCGGTGAAGTCAACTGATCGGTCAGCAGATAGAAAACTATGATTGCACCCACAAACAATATGGCTGCCTGGAATACATCGGTCCAGACCACAGCAATGGTGCCGCCCATGGTGGTATAGATCAGCGCAACGACCGTAACAATCACGATGGCCCAGTTCACATCAATGCCGGTGATGAACTGCAAGACCAGCGAGGTGGCATAGAGTATCGCCGCTGAGCCGACGGTTTGGCTTACCAGGAAGATGGCCGCAATCAGGCTGCGGGCTTTAGGGCCGAAGCGCTTTTCATGGTACTCGTAGATTGAAGCCACACCGCTGTTGTAGAAAAATGGCAGGAAAAAGGTGACGACGAAGAAGATGACCAGCGGGTAGTTCAGGTGAATGGCCATCACCGACAGACCGTCGGTATAGGCCCAGGCTGGTGCGCCCAGGAAAGTCAGGGCACTCACGTAGGTGGCAATCACTGAAACGCCGATGGCCCACCAGGGCGTGGTTTTGCGACCCACATAAAAGTCTTCCGCAGTGCTGACTTTCTTGCTGAGTACAAAGCCGATACCCAGGTTGAAGACGATGTAGACCAGCAGGATGGTCCAGTTGAGAATGCCAAAGCTGCCGCTGAAGTCGGTCATTGTGCTGTCCAACCGCCGTCAACTTTCAGGCAGCTTCCTGTGGTCGTGGCGCTCAGCTTGCTGAGCAGAAAAATGCAGGCATTGGCCACATCGTCCTGGCTTGCGAGTTGTTTCATCGGGATCATCCCCATAACGAATTCAGCAAATTCGGGTTTCGCCAACATGGGTTCGGTCAGCGGCGTGCGTACAAAGGTTGGCGCCACAGTATTGACCCGGATCCGGTCTGGCGCCAGTTCTACGGCCATAGCTTTGCTCAAACCTTCTATGGCGTGTTTGCTCATGCAATAAAGCGTGCGCCCGGGTGATCCGACATGACCCATCTGCGAGGACATGTGCACGATGGAACCGCCGCCGGCACGTCTCATGGCGGGAATGGCTGCGCGTGAGACGCGCCACGGGCTACGAATATTGAGATTGATCACGTTATCCAGATCCTCGTTTGATTGTTCAGTCATCAGGCCCACCCGGTTGGTACCGGCGTTATTCAGCAAACCATGCAGGTGATCCAGCTCCGTCAGGCGCTGCAGGAAAGCTTCGGAATTCACGTCCATCACCCAGGATTCCAGACGCTCTCCACATTCATTGGCGAGTGAGTAGAGATCCGATTCGGTACGGGCAACAGCAATGACCCGTGCGCCACAGTGGACTGCCGCGATGGCGCAGGCGCGGCCGATACCTTTACCGGCACCGGTGACGAGTATTTGCCGCTGCCCCAAAAGATCAGGGGAGAATCCGGTCATGGCCTCATCCTGCATTGAAATCGAATGCATTATTCACTATGATTTCTGCTCTTTCAACTGCTTTATTAATTTTCATCAGGCGTCAAAAGCGCTTTACCAGGGAATTTTCGACATGATTCGCTATCTGAAACAAGGCCGGACTGTAGAAGAAATAAATACTTCAAATCAACAGGTTAAGGAAACAGTAGAAAAGATACTTGCTGATATTGAGAAACGTGGAGATGCTGCTCTACGTGAGTACTCGGAGCGCTTTGATAAATGGACTCCGAAGTCATTTCGTCTTTCCAAGGAAGACATAGACGCTTGTTACGCCCAGCTCAGTGAACGCGATATTGAGGACATTCGCTGGGCCCAGACACAGGTGGGCAACTTCGCCCGCATCCAGCGTGAGTCCATGCGCGATGTGTCGGTGGAAACCCTGCCCGGCGTGATCCTGGGCCACCGCCACATACCCATGGAAAGCGTGGGCTGTTACGTGCCAGGTGGAAAATACCCGCTGCTGGCCTCGGCACATATGGGCATCGTGACTGCCAAAGTCGCTGGCGTCAAACGCGTGATTGCAGCAGCGCCGCCCTTTAATGGCAAACCGGCACCCGCGATTGTGGTCGCCATGGATATGGCTGGCGCGGATGAAATTTACTGTCTGGGCGGTGTGCAGGCCGTAGCCGCCATGGCCCTGGGTACCGAAACGATTGCGCCGGTTGACATGCTGGTAGGTCCGGGTAATGCCTTCGTTGCTGAAGCCAAGCGCCAGTTGTTTGGTCGTGTGGGCATAGACTTGTTTGCCGGTCCGACTGAAACCCTGGTGATCGCGGATGATTCAGTTGATGGCGAGCTGTGTGCAGCTGACCTGCTGGGCCAGGCTGAGCACGGGCCCACTTCTCCGGCGGTATTGCTCACCGATAGCGAGGCGCTGGCGCGAGCCACCATGGCCGAGGTTGAACGTCAGCTCACCATACTGCCGACCGCTGATGTTGCCGGACAAGCCTGGCGTGACTATGGCCAGGTGATTGTCTGCGATACGCGTGAAGAGATGTTGCAGGTCGCCAACCAGTTGGCGTTTGAGCATGTGCAAGTCATGACCCGGGACACGGACTACTTCAAGCACAATATGCAGAACTTTGGTGCCTTGTTCCTGGGTCCGGAAACCAACGTTTCCTACGGCGACAAATGCATCGGCACCAATCACACATTACCCACGCTTAAGGCAGCCCGTTATACTGGCGGCTTATGGGTGGGCAAATTCATCAAGACCTGCACCTTCCAGCAGATTACGGAAGAGGCTTCAGTGGTTGTTGGGGAATACTGCTCGCGCCTTTGCGCCCTTGAAGGGTTTGCAGGCCACAAGGAGCAGGCGGACATTCGCTTGAGAAGGTATGCCAACAGATAGAAGCAAATCCAAGAAACGGATCACGTCCTATGATGTGGCCCGCGAAGCCGGCGTATCTCAGTCGGCAGTGTCAAGGGCGTTTCGCCCTGGACTGAGCATTTCCAAAAGAACCCGTGACAAAGTCAATAAGGCGGCCGCCAAACTAGGCTATAAACCCAATGCCATAGCCCGCATGCTGATTACCCAGAAATCCGGCATGGTGGCAGTCATACTCTCTTCAATCGCCAACTTTGTTTACCCTGAGTTGCTGACTCGCCTTAATGAGCAGCTCTCAGCGAAAGGCCTGCGCATACTTTTGTTTACCCTGGATGGTGCCGAAGAATTGGAAGGTGTCATGGAGCGGATCTGGCAATTCCAGGTGGATGGAGTTATTGCCCTGGCCGCTCATTTTGAGCACGAAAGCATTGCTCAGTTCGAAGAGCACGACATTCCGGTCGTGCTTTACAACCGCCAGGTACCCGATCATCCCGTCAACACGGTTTGCTGTGATCATGAGCAGGGTATTGGCCAGTTGGTCCAGGCGCTGGTTAAAGCCGGGCACAAAAAGTTCCTGGTGATGTCAGGGCCGGAATATTCGGACGTGGCAAACGAGCGTCGTGAAATAGCCCTGCGCCAGCTGAAAAACCATGGTTTTGACCAGGTGCCGGTGATCTTCGGCAACTACACCTATGAGTCAGGCAAGGAATGCTTTGCGCGTTGGATGGCAGACCATGCGGCGCCGGATGCCGTTATTTGCAGCAATGACATGATGGCGATCGGTTGCATTGATGAGGCTCGCAAGCGATTCGGTATTGCTGTGCCCGAGCAATTGTCCGTGGTGGGTTTTGATGGTGTCTATGCGTCAAACTGGAACAGCTATGACCTGACCACCATCAGGCAGCCAGTCACCCAGCTGGCCAAGGCGGCCGTGGATATCCTCGTTGACCGCATTGACAACCCCGGCACTCCGCCAGAGAAAAGAGTGCTGGCTGGCGAATTCCGTCGGGGCAACTCTGCACGAATCTGACAGAAGGGAAGCCACTCTTAGTTGCGCTTCCTCTTCTCATCGCCCGGGACCAAGAGTTTCCAATGCCGTGAAGTTCGTTGACGCCCATCACCATTTCTGGGATCTCAAGGCTGTGCATTACCCCTGGCTGATGGCGCACGGAGTAAGGCGCTTTTTCGGTGACCCGGCACCGATCCAGAAAAACTACTTGCCGCATGATCTCCTGAACGAGTCGCCACGATGGCGACCGGAAAAAAGTGTGCACATCCAGGTGGGCGCCGCGGACGGGCATAGTTTGCGCGAGTCAGAGTGGCTACAAAATCAAGCGACTTTATCGGGCTTGCCCAATGCATTCGTGGCCTTTGTTGATCTTGCGGCAGCAGACTCAGCGGCTCGAATTGAGGAGCAGAAGCAATTACCCAATTTTCGCGGCGTCAGGCAGATTATTGGTCGACACGAAGTGGAAGACCGCGTCACCCGCTCAGGTGAATTGTTGACCAATCCAAAGTTCAGGCAAGGACTCACGTTGCTGGTTGAGTCAGAATTGAGTTTTGACCTGCAACTGGTTCCCGGGCAGTACCAGGCTGCCTGGAAGCTGTTCTCCACCTTGCCGGAGTTGCGCGTGGCCATTTGTCATTGTGGTTCTCCCTGGGACCAGTCGCCTGCGGGGCTAATGCTGTGGAAGCAAGGGTTGCGCCGCTTCGCGGAGCTGCCGAATTTCTACTGCAAGGTGTCGGGCCTGGGCATGTTCAATCCCCAGTGGACATTGGCAGATTTGCGGCCCCTGGTTGAAGAAGTGATAAACCTGTTCGGACCAGAACGGGTTATGCTGGGATCGAATTTCCCGGTCGACAAACTCTATACCCGCTACGATAACATCTGGTCTGCTTACGAGGCACTTACCCAGGGATTGAAGCTGGATGAGAAAGAGCAGCTATTCGCCGGGACCGCGGAACTTTTCTATCGCATTTAACTGCAAATCCCGGGGTGTCGTCGGCTAGCCAGCCTGTTCGAAGCGCTTCGCAACAAGGTCAACCTCTTGCAGCACACGGTGGTGCTGATGAATGAAATGCGGAAGGGCGACGCCAGCGGCGCCGCGGAAGCCGCCGCCGGACTCGGCAAAGGAGACTCATGAGACTCGTTCGTTGCACATGGGCGGCTGCGGCCGTCATCAGCATGTCCGCCACACCAGCCTTCGCGCAGGTGGATGTCCGCGTCAAGATCGACACCAAGGTCGTGCGGGACGTCGCGCAGGATATCGCCCGGGAGGTGCGCGAAGCGATTCACTCCGCGCTCGGCCCGGAGTTCCGGCGCGACATCAAACACGTCGTGCGGGATGTCTCCGGAGTCATTGAGGGACTGGCGACCGCCGCCTGGGAATCCGGCGACTGGGATCAGGCGCAGCGGTTCCGCGCGACGCAGACCGACAGGCAGACGCACCGGTTCAACACGGGC
>JANOGQ010000455.1:0-20166 GCA_031406105.1 Lysobacterales bacterium
TCCCGCCATCGCTCTCGCAGCATTTCACCTGATGGCCAAGTCAG
Source organism: Lysobacterales bacterium (assembly GCA_031406105.1). Taxonomy (GTDB): domain Bacteria; phylum Pseudomonadota; class Gammaproteobacteria; order Xanthomonadales; family SZUA-36; genus JAWXBM01. The sequence continues at coordinate 45 of JANOGQ010000455.1, forward strand.
GCCCTGACTCCATCATGCTGGTGCTGCCGGCAGACCACCTCATCAAAGATGAGAACGGCTTTCGGGTTGCCGTGCAAAAAGCTGCACTATTGGCCCAGAAAGGCTATCTGGTGACCTTTGGCATCCACCCAACCCAGCCGGAAACCGGCTATGGATACATACGGCGCGGTGTCGCTATAAGCGGGTCGGGCGGGCACGAAGTCGCAGCATTTGTTGAAAAGCCTGATGCCGCAACGGCACTGGCCTATGTTGCTTCTGGTGAATATGAATGGAACTCCGGCATGTTCGCCTTTACCGCGCAAACCTATCTGAATGCTCTGGCCGAACATGCAGCGGACATCCATGCATCAGCTTTGCTGTGCTGGAAAAACATGGATCAGAACAAGCTGCCGCTGGAGATTCCACAGGATCTGTTTGAACAGTGCCCCGGTATTTCCATCGACTATGCAGTTATGGAAAAGGCCCGAAATACAGCAGTTGTAAGCGCCGATATTGGCTGGAGCGATATCGGGTCCTGGAAAGCGATTTCTGAGCTGTATGAATCAGATGCTGCAGGCAACCGGATTCAAGGCAAAGCCGTGCTGGTGGAGAGTTATGACTGCTTTGTGCAAAGTAACAAACGCCTGATAGCCGCAGTGGGAGTGAGGGATCTGGTCATCGTTGATACCGGTGATGCTGTGCTGGTAGCCCACCGTGATCAGGCACAGGATGTAAAAGAAGTAGTAAACCAGCTGACTAGCCTCGAACATGAATCTGCGGTTTACCATCAAACCGTGCATCGTCCGTGGGGCAGTTATTCCATTCTTGAAGATGCCGAAGATTGCAAGGTCAAGCGCCTGGTGGTCAAGCCCGGGCAGGTTTTATCTCTGCAAATGCACCACAAGCGCTGCGAACATTGGACCGTGATTCGTGGAACGGCCAAGGTACGCCTGGGTGATCGTGAATTCCTGCTGCGTGCCAACGAATCCACATACATCCCGGCTGAAACCCAACATCGCCTGGAAAACCCGGGGAGCGAAGACGTGCATTTGATTGAAGTCCAGACCGGCAACTATTTCGGTGAAGACGATATCGTGCGCTTTGAGGATATTTATGGGAGGGTCAAATAGATGTCACCGGGCTTCCTGAACCTGAGTTCTGCTGCAATCATCACAGCACTGTTTGTTTGCCTGTTTCAGGCAGCCGATCCGCTGTCCGCCGACACTGCCAGTTCAGTCGGTCCGGAAGCAGCACATGAACAGCAGGTTTTGCACTGGCGTGCCGATCGTGATGCGGGCTTGCGCAAGGAAAATGGCTGGCTCAGCCTAGTGGGTCTGGAGTGGTTAGGAAACGGCAACAACAGCATTGGCAGCGCTGCAGATAACTCTGTGCTTCTACCTGGTGGCCCCGCTCGCTGGGGTGAGATTTATTTGAGTGAAGAGGGTTTGATGTTCACACCCGATCCGAACTCGGGAATTCTGGTGGATGGGGAAACGGTCGATTCAGCGAGTTTGTTGGCTGATGACTCTGATGCTCCCACCGTTGTCAGTCACGGCAATCTCAGTTTTCACGTCATTTTCCGCGAGTCTTATGGTCTGCGGATATCCGATACACAAGCTCCGGCCCGCTTGAATTTCGAGGGTGTGGAAAACTTTGATATCCAATATCCGTGGTTGATTGAAGGAAAGTTTTCAGCTGCAGATGCTGGTCAAACCATTGAAATTGGCAATGTTCTGGGTCAGATATTGGCCATGCCGGTTTATGGCTACTTCGAATTTGAGGCCTCGGGCAAACTCCATCGCCTGGCTGCAATTGGGGATGATGAATCGGAAACCTTATGGTTCCTGTTCGCAGACCGAACCAGTGGCCGGGAGACCTATGGTGCCGGTCGTTTCCTCTACAGTGAAGCCATGCCTGTTAAGGGCAGATTGCTGGTAGATTTCAACAAGGCTTACAACCCACCTTGCGCTTTTAATGATTATTCAACCTGCCCATTACCGCCGCTGGAGAATCGGCTTGATCTCAGCGTGAGGGCTGGAGAGAAAATTTTTCATGCTGACAGAAGCAGTCACTGAGACTGGAATTTCAGGACGCAGAGCTCAGGGAATGCGTATTGATTATTGTCAGCCCTTACGGCTATGTGCCAGCTCACGATCAATCTTGAATTCGCGCGAAGTTACATGGGCCTCCATTTTTTCCAGCCGCAAATTCAGCTCACGGAATCTGTGCCGGATAGCGCCGAATACATCCGATGGTGCGTTACTCACACCTCGCCAGAAATCCGCCTGTTCCACATTGTCGTAGAGTGTTGCAGGTTTGACCGGCAGGATGATCGCCAGGGCGATGTAAGACACCACCACAAACGGAAAAAACGGTGGAAACAGCGCCATCAGTACTACCGCAATTCGCAAACCTTTGCGATTGAAGTCAAAATAATCAGCCAGGCCAGCGCAAACACCAGCTAGCAACCTGTTCTGCTTGTCGCGATAAAGGCGATGCGGGTTATCAGTTTTGTAGAACTGGTTCATGCCCGGCTTCTCCAGTTGGGTGCTTCAACATCCAGTATGCGTTCCAGCGTTTTGATACGGTCTTCCATGCGGTTGGTGGAGTCCCAGATTTCCTTGAGCATCTTCTCATCTTCTGTAGACAGTCCTTTGGAGGTTTTCCACTTGGTGATGTAATGGAAGATGATCCACAGCGGAAAGCAGATGGTCACCAATAGGACAGGAACCACATCAGACATTGTTGTTCTCCTTGTTGCCCATACGCGCTTTCAATTTTTCCAGTTCGGCCTCAACCAGATCATTGTCTTCCAATCCGGCAATCTGGTCAGCAAGGTTGCGATTATGTCCCATCGCGCGTGCTTCGGCTTCCGATTCAACCCGGTCAATCTTGCGCTCAGCGCTTTCAAAACGGTAAAGCATTTCATCAATGCGATCGTTGTGAATGTGCTTGCGGGCTGCCAACTGGGATGTGGCAGTCTTGTGTCTTACCAGGATGCTGCGCTGGCGGACTTTGGCATCGTTCAGTTTGCTTTGCAGTTGGGTGATGTCGGCATTGAATTTCTCAAGCTGGGCTTCCAGGATTTTCCCTTCGTGTTGAAGTTTGGCAATCTGATCAGTCAAAACCTGCTTCTCAGACAATGCTGCACGCGCGAGGTCTTCGCGTTCGCGACGCAAGGCTAACTCAGCCCGTCTGTCCCATTCTTCGATTTCCCGCTCGATGAATTCAATATGACGCCGATTTTCTTTAGTGTCGGCGATACTGCGTGCAGCTGCCGAGCGAATCTCCACCAGAGTATCTTCCATCTCCTGAATCATCAGGCGGATGATCTTCTCCGGATCTTCGGCTTTTTCCAGAACAGAATTGATGTTGGCGTTGACGATGTCGCTGAAGCGCGAAAAAATACTCATACTGCTGACTCCTGATCAAAAAATGAAATTCGAACAGATTAATGCAGGCTTCGTGCCATTCCTGGCATTAGATTTAACCTATTGATAATATTAGATTATAATCTGAGAGGGCTGAACGGACAGCATATACATGAAGTAAGGAATTGGTTGATCCCGCCAATAGGTGGCTGAAACTTTGCAGCGCTCGAGCCTGTCAGATGCGTTTGTATGAGTCTTGAAACTTTACATACATGATTCTTTCTCTCTACCGCATGGCATGAAAATTAATGCTGCTGTAGAATGTTCGTCTTTTGACGTGTCGGCACACCCTGCCGGATTTCTGGTTTTTCACTTGGAGGATTTCTCGATGCGATTGAAATTCGCACCCCTCGTTTTTATTGCCCTGTTTGCTGTTACCCCCGCAATAGCCCAGGACGTGACCTCGGAAAAGGGCAAACTCAGCTATGCCGTAGGCTGGGACATCGGCGAAGACATCAAGCGGCGTGGTGCTGAATTCGATGTTGAAAGTATTATCGCCGCTATTCGTGACTCAGGCGCAGGTCGTGAGCCACAAGTCGGAAATGAAGAAATGGTTGCAATGTTGACTGCATTGCAGCAGAGAGTTCGTGAGGAACAGGCTGAGGCTTTCCAGAAGCTGGCCACTGAGAACCAGACAGCCAGTGCTCAATTCCTCGCAGCCAATGCCAAAAAGAATGGGGTAGTAAGCTTGCCCAGTGGCGTCCAGTACCGAATCATTGATGAAGGTGATGGTGCACGTCCCGGTATGGAGAGTACCGTCAAGGTTCATTACCGTGGCAGCAAAGTCAACGGCCTCGAGTTCGATAGTTCCTTTGCTCGTGGGGTTCCAGAAGAATTTACCGTGAATGCAGTGCTGCGTGGCTGGCAGGAAGTTCTGCCACTGATGAAAACTGGTGCCACCTGGCAAGTTTTTGTGCCACCTGAATTGGGCTTTGGCGCTCGGGGAAACCCGCCTGTAGGGCCGAATGAAGCACTCACGTTCGACCTCAAACTGGTTGAAATCGTTAAGCAATAAATTATTTCCAAGGGGCTGCAACCCGGCAGCCCCTTTTCATTTTCGATCAAAGGTTTTCGAGTGAGCTCAAGCCAGTCATCAATTGCAGTCACAGCAGTGCCTGCATCAGAAGTGGTTTCTTCACCTTGCGTAGGGGTTTGTACACTGGGTCCGGGTGACATCTGCATTGGCTGCCTGAGAACAGCTGCTGAAATTGGCAACTGGTCAAATTTCTCAGCCAGGGAACGAAGCCAGCTTATGGCTGAATTACCGAAGCGACTGGAAGTACTTTTCGCACGATGAACATGGCGGCCACCGCCGGTCAGACCGACTGGCGCAGCCGCCTGCAGGCCGCTGTATCCCCCCTGAACTCTGGAGTAGGAAAGCTTGAAGTCAGAGGCTTCCGGCCTCCTGGAAGCTCATATCGCCCTGGCAAAACGGCCGCAGTGCTGGTTCCATTACTTGATCTTGACCAGCCGGAAGTGGTACTGACCCGTCGTGCGGATAATTTGCTGCAGCACGCGGGGCAAATCAGTTTTCCTGGTGGTGCAGTCGAGCCTCAGGATCAAAGCGCGGTGCAAACAGCACTGCGTGAAGCCTATGAGGAGATTGGATTGCCAGCTGGCTATGCCAGTCCGCTGGGTTTTCTCGATCGGCTGGATACCATTTCTGATTATCGGGTCTTACCAGTAGTAGCGCTGGTGCAAACTCCTGTTGTCTGGCAACCCGACTGGCGCGAAGTGGCTGAGGTGTTTACCGTACCCTTCGAATATGCGATGAACATTGACCTTTATGAAAACCGGCCCATCGAGCGCGCCGGAGTATCCCATTCGGTCTGGTACCTTCAATATGAACATCACGTCATCTGGGGTGCAACAGCCGCAATGTTATTAAACCTTGCGATGCGGTATCGGGATGCTGGACAGCACTGATTTGCTTCTTTCCGTGGAGCGCCTGCACAGGCTTATGCAGTCTGGTTCCTGCCTTGTGGTGGATTGCAGGTTTGATTTGATGCAGCCGCAGAAAAGCTTACAGGATTATCTGGATGGGCATATTCCTCAGGCAGTATATGCGCACCTGAATGAGCATCTCTCATCTGCCATCACGCCACAAAGTGGGCGTCATCCTTTACCAACAGCAGCTGGTTTCGCGGGCTTTCTGGCCAAAATTGGCTGGCAGAAAGGCAAATTGCTGGTCGCATATGATGCGGGAAACAATGCATTTTCGGCCCGAATGTGGTGGCTGATGCGCTACTTCGGTCTGCCCTCAGCCTTGCTTGACGGTGGATTGGAGTCCTGGAAAAGGGCGGGTCTCCCTTTGCAGGTCGGGCCAGTCAAGAATGAAGCGGGTGAGAGCCTGGAGCTTGCCGCAAAACTTAATTTGACCGTCAATGCTGAAGACATTCTGTCCTTGATGGGCACGCTCACCTTGATCGATGCGCGAGCACCGGAGCGTTTCAGCGGAGCTGCAGAGCCTCTGGACAGCAAGGCCGGGCATATTCCCGGCGCCCTGAATCGTCCGCTGGGTTTGAATCTGAACTTACAAGGCCAATTCAAAAGCCCCAAACAACTGCGCGAGGAATTTAGTGGTTTGCTGGATGGTATCGATTCTGACAAAGTTGTTCATTATTGTGGGTCGGGAGTCACAGCATGTCACAATGCATTTTCGATGGAGTTGGCTGGTTTTGGAGCAAGTCGAATTTACCCAGGCTCGTGGAGTGAATGGATCAGAGATCCGTCACGTCCCATTGAAACTGGTTTTTGAATCAGCAGTTTCAAGAATGCCTGAGTTCGGCAACTTGCCAGCTTGGGCTTCAGAAACCCCGATCAGTTTAAAATCCCGATTGCCTATTTGTTCTGCAGGCGTTGCACCAGCTCATTGAGTGATTTCTGGGTGCTTTCAGAGAACCATAATTGCAGAAATTTATCCACGCCAATGCTGTGTTCATGATCGAACAAGGCATGCAGATCCTCACGAACCAGTGCACGAGTTGCAAGCATGGCGTTGCCAGGTAAAACCAATAATTGCTCGCACCATTCAATAGCGCGTTTGACTGCTGCTGCCGAGTCATCCGCAATCTCATCAATCAATCCAATAGCCAAAGCCTGGTCTGCGTTGAGTAAGGTCCCCGCAACCAGGATTTTTGCTGCAGTATTAGGGCCAATCAAGCGCACCAGGGCATTCTTGATAATCGGCGACACTACCAGCCCAACCTGGGTCTCATTCAATCCGGTTTTATACTTGCCGCCGCACATGATTCTGTAATCACTGTAAAGCGCCAACACGATACCACCAGCCGGACAATGGCCTGTGAGTGCGAATGCAGTTGGCACGGGCATGAATGCAATCGTGTTTAGCAGGTTCGAGAACAGTCGCCAGAAATCTGCCATCGCATCGCGGTCTTCCTGCAACAAGGATGGCACATCCAGCCCTGCGGAAAACATTCCATCCCGGCCAGAGACAACCACGGCCTCGCAGTTTTTGCCAGCTATCAGCAATTGCTCAGTGAGTTTCGCAATCAATTCGCGATTCAGAGCATTGGCTGGAGCACGATTGAGCCGCACTTCGCGGATACGGCCGTGATCGATAATTTCCAGCATTTAAAAACTCCTTGAAATGTTCAGAATGAGTTCAGAGTCAGAAGTCTATTCTCTGTTCGCTAGGAGCGCAAAAAGGAGGATTGATCATGAACAGAAAGTTGCTGGCTTTTTCCACCGTTTTTTCCGGTGTTCTCTATCTTACGCCGCTGCAGGCCCACAACCCGGGGCATTATGGCGGATACGGGAGTGGTGTTTCGGGCAGTGTTACGATCTGGTCGGCGCCACCCTACGGCACGGGCTACTCAGGTACGATCAACTACGGTCCCGGCTACGCAGTTGTGCCACCTTACCCAGGCGCTTATTTCTATCCCGCCTGTAATCATTGGCATCCGAAAGCTTACCGTGCTCCCAGGCATCATGCTTACGGCAAGGGTTACGCCCATGGGTATTCAGATGCTTACTACGGGGGGCACAATGGTCATAAGAAATCCAGCTCCAAACACCACAATGGTCATGGGCCTGGGCATGGCTATGACAATGGGCATCATGACTGAGCTTGTAATCGCATCAGTCCGGCAGAACAGGGCTGGTAATGGTCACCTTGCAATTGTTACCAGCCCTTTTTATTTGCCTGCTTACCAGGTGTAGTGAGCTGTATAAGTGATCACTGCCTCGGCTTCACTGGCAATTTCCACATTGAAACGAATCTGGTTGCTGCTTTCCTTATTGAAACTCTGGCTGACATTTTCAATTTGCCAGTTTGCGGACCGGTAGAGATTTTCCAGCACGGCAACCGTGACTGGCTCTTCTTTTTGGTTGCGTAAGCTGATCTCAAACGTCTCCCACAGTTGCCTGCTTTTAGTGTCAACACGGAAATCGGTTTGCTTGCGCTCTCCCAACACGTCAAAGGCATTACCAAGTCGGATCAAAACATTTTCGTTACGTGGCGTATGGTCGATAACATCTTCGCCAATGAATTCCAGGCTTTGATCAGCTGTATCAAGTTGGTTGACGCGAATTCGACCTGCTGGCAAGGGTATGCCCAGCTGGTTTTTTTCCTCATTAGCGAAACGCAGATAGACGTTGATGTCGCCGTTACCAAAGCGACCATATTCCTGGTCCAGCTGTTGGTAACCATGCCATGGGTACTGCAGGGTCGGGGCAAACACCAGTTCCTTGGCGCAGGCTACGGCATTCGCTTTGGGGAAAAGCTGAATCTGCTTGGTTGAGTTATCGGGCAAGTCGGTCCGTCTGCCCAATGTGTAAAGGTGATATTCAAAGAATGTCTTTTCAGCAAAACCTGCTGAATCTTCCGCCATGGCCATCTTGTAAACCACTTCCCGGGATGCAGGCTGTGCTGCTGCGCGGTTAACATCGCCGGCGATCAGCTTCAGTCGGGCATTATCGTAACCAGCGCCGGATTGATTAATGATACTGACCCAGGCCGACAGATCCATTTTGCAGCCCTTGGCCTCATCCAGCACGATATTGTAATCAGCCCACCAGGTCATGCCCTGAGTTTCATAGGCCAGGCGTGATTTCTGAGTGCTTTTGCTGGGGCTGTCCAGCATCCACTCAAGCGTGGGACGGGTGATCAACCCCCCCGGCAATTCCGGAAAGTGGATATTGGAATAGCTGCGCAGGCCGCGGACGCTGCCATCATCCATCAGCAGGGTCAACCCATCTCCAACCCCCATCAATTTGCCTTCCACCATATCAACGTAATCGCCTCGAGGTTGTTCTACGCTGATGCGCTGTCCCAGGTAGCGTTCCAGCAGTTTGGCCTGGCTGACCAGGTCAAACTGGAAACTCTGCTCGAGTACCCGGGTATCGGGTTGGTCCAGGGATGTGAACGTCACAGTAGTAGGATCAATCAGAGCTGCCACATCAGTAACCCGCAAAGCGCTGATACCCTTGGGCAGATCAAACGAACGATCATGCCGAACGATGGCGTAACCTGGCACATTGCCACCATACTGTTGTCCACCGTTGGGCCGATACAGTGAGGGATCGACAGCGCCAGGTTGCATGCGCGAATAAATGGTGATGGAGTCATCGCTGGTTGGCGCGCCTGCAGCCTGCAAGGCATTGTGGCACAGGGCTGCAACTATTATGGGAATCAATCGCTTCATATCTGGCTTCCTTGTGTTGAAATGAAAAGCACATTCCGTAAAACGCAGTGCTACTTTGTTCCGGGTTAAACAGTATGAAATATTTCTCGACCTTAGTTGTGATAACAGCAACGGCCAGCCTTATGTTCTCGTGCAAAGCGGCTGATGAAAACTTGCCACTGGAGTGGCGCGATGGCTGGGTGCGGGCACTGCCCCCAGGTTCTGGTATGACAGCGGCATATGGAGAATTGTGGAATAAAAGTCCGGAAACCATCCATCTCAATGCATTTGACAGCAAGACCTTTGCCAATGTGAGTATGCACCAGAGCATCATGCAGGATGGTGTAAGTCGGATGCAGGAATCGCGGGATGTTCAGATAGCTGCCGGTGAAGTGCTCAAATTGCAACCAGGGGGTATGCATTTGATGCTGATGCGCGCTGATCGCGATGTACTTGCCGGGGATAAAATTGAGATTGTCATCAGCAGCGGTACGCAGCGCTTTCTGTTCATTCTTCCGGTAGAGGCTCGCTGATTACCCGCCAGCAAAGATCGGAAAGGAATCAACAACTCAAGCCAGTTTTCTTTGTTTTGGTTTTTGCAGCATTTTCGCCAGGAATTGCCCGGTATAAGAGTTTTCAACCTGGGCAATCTGCTCCGGTGTGCCCTGGGCAATGATTTCGCCGCCTCTGTCGCCGCCTTCAGGGCCCAGGTCGATGACCCAATCCGCTGTTTTGATGACGTCCAGATTGTGTTCGATGACTACCACTGTGTTGCCGTGATCTCGCAATCGATGCAAAACGTCCAACAGCATTTCTATATCCTGGAAATGCAGGCCTGTAGTGGGCTCATCAAGGATGTACAGCGTCTGGCCGGTGTCGCGTTTACTCAATTCCCGTGACAGCTTGATGCGTTGTGCCTCGCCACCCGAAAGGGTAGTGGCGCTCTGGCCCAGGGTGATATAGGACAGGCCCACGTCGGTCATGGTTTGCAGTTTGCGTGCAATGGTGGGCACAGCTTCAAAAAAAGTCAGCGCATCTTCAACCGTCATTTCCAGAACTTCGTGAATGCTCTTGCCTTTGTAAGTCACACTCAGTGTTTCGCGGTTATAGCGTTTGCCACGGCAGACGTCGCAAGGTACGTAAATATCCGGCAAGAAGTGCATTTCAACACGGATCAGCCCGTCTCCCTGGCACGCTTCACAACGACCACCTTTGACATTGAAGCTGAAGCGACCTGGCTTGTAACCGCGCGTTCGGGCTTCCTGAGTGCCGGAAAACAAGTCTCGAATGGGCGTAAACAAGCCGGTATAGGTGGCTGGATTGGACCGCGGTGTGCGGCCAATGGGAGACTGATCGATATCCACAACCTTGTCGAACAGATTCAGATTCTCAACAGCCACAAAGGGTGCCGGCGCCTCAGTACTACCATAGAGTTCACGGGCGGCGAGCCGGTGCAGGGTATCGTTTATCAGAGTAGATTTGCCCGAGCCGGAAACTCCGGTAACGCAAACCAGTAACCCGGCAGGTATTTCGAGAGTCACATTCTTGAGGTTGTTGCCACTGGCACCTATCAACCGTAACTGGCGTTTTTTATCGACTCTGGTGCGCTGGCTGGGTATGGCGATACCGCGTTTTCCAGAAAGGTACTGGCCTGTCATGGAGTCTGGATCGTTCAGCAGATCTTCCGGTGTGCCACTGAAAATTATCCGTCCGCCATGCACGCCCGCACCGGGGCCAATATCGACCACGTAGTCGGCAGAACGAATGGCATCCTCGTCGTGTTCTACCACGATGACAGTGTTGCCGATATCGCGTAATCGCGTAAGGGTGGCCAGCAAACGTGCATTGTCGCGCTGGTGCAAGCCGATGGAAGGCTCATCAAGAATATACATCACGCCAACCAGGCCCGCGCCAATCTGGCTGGCGAGGCGAATACGCTGCGCTTCACCGCCGGAAAGGCTGTCTGCTTTCCGGTCCAGTGTCAGATAGTCGAGACCCACATTGACCAGGAACTGCAGACGTTCACGCACTTCCTTGACGATCTTCGAGGCAATTTCGCCCCGCCTGCCATCCAGCTGCAGATCGGCAAAAAACGCCAGGCACTGCAGGATTGGCCACGCCGTCAGGGTGGGCAGATTGGTGTCATGAATAAAAACATGCCGGGCTTCGCGTTTCAGTCGCTGGCCATGACACACCGTGCAGGGCTTCTGGCTGATGTACCTGGATAACTCCTCGCGAACGATCCGGGAATCGGTTTCCCGGTAACGACGTTCCAGATTGGGAATGATGCCTGCGAATGTATGACGTCGTTTCTGCTGACCATTGTCGCCCAGGTAACGGAATTCGATGATCTCATCACCACTGCCGTATAAAACCACATCACGGATATTTTCAGGCAGGTTTTCAAAAGGTGTATCGACATCAAATTTGTAATGCTTGGCCAAGGCCTGGATGATCTGGAAGTAATATGCATTGCGCCTGTCCCAGCCGCGCACCGCGCCGCCCGACAGGCTGACCTGGGTATTGCTCACCACCCGATCCGGATCAAAAAACTGGGCGATGCCCAAGCCGTCGCATTCCGGGCAGGCGCCGTTCGGATTGTTGAAGGAGAACATGCGTGGTTCCAGTTCCTGCAGACTGTAATCGCAATACGGGCAGGAGAATCGCGCGCTGAGCAGTTTTTCCTCTATCTCTGCTTCACCTTCCATGGCTGCAACTATGGCCAAGCCATCGGAGAGAGTAATCGCGGTTTCAAAGGATTCGGCCAGGCGTTGTTTGAGATCGGGTCTGACTTTGATGCGGTCGATGACCACTTCAATGGTGTGGTTTTTTCGCAGCTCCAGTTCAGGCACTTCGTTGATGTCGTAAACGATTCCATCAACCCGGGCCCGCACAAAGCCCTGGGCGCGTAATTCATCAAACAATTGCAGATGTTCGCCTTTGCGGTTGCGCACCACAGGCGCCAGCAACATGAGCTTGCTGTCCTCGGGCAAAGCCAGGACATGGTCCACCATCTGGCTGATGGTTTGCGCCTGCAAAGGCAGGTGGTGATCAGGGCAGCAGGGCGTACCTACACGGGCAAACAGCAAACGCAGGTAGTCATAAATCTCAGTAATGGTGCCCACGGTTGAGCGTGGATTGTGGGAAGTGGATTTCTGTTCTATGGAAATGGCCGGGGACAAGCCTTCGATGTGGTCTACGTCTGGCTTTTCCATTACGGACAGGAACTGTCGGGCGTAAGCCGAGAGCGACTCCACATACCTTCGCTGGCCCTCGGCATAAATGGTGTCGAAGGCCAGTGAAGACTTGCCAGAGCCAGAAATACCTGTAATAACAATCAGTTGATCGCGTGGCAAGTCGAGATCGATATTAGCCAGATTGTGGGTTCTGGCCCCTCTTATGATGATTTTATCCATGGTTCCGGCTGGCGTTTCCAAACAGGCAACTATACTCCCTGGCCGGACCTTGCAGCAAAAGCTATGTGGGTAAATTTGCAGTGGCTGAATGGAGCCAGGGCAGCGGAATTGCCTGAAGCTTCTGATATCCTTGCACCATGGTCTCGCATGATGCCCAAATTGCTTCTGGAACCGATGCTGACAAAGGCATGGACGAGCATCAACTGCTGCGTGCCGGATTAATAAATCCTGAGCTCAATCTTTCGGCATTGTCAGAGCAGTATGCAACAGATGGGATGGTGCAGATCGAGCAGGCTCTGCGTCCGCAAGTTGCCGAAGTTTTGCATGATTGTCTGGCCACAAAAGTGCCCTGGTCGCTCGCGTTTCGTGATGCTTCTGGCCCGCGTAAACTTTGGTCAGAAGAATTGGCAGGTATGGACCAAGCCAGCCTTAAAGCACTGGATGATGAGATCGTGCGCATCGCCCGCAGCGAATTCCAGTTCCGATATGACAGCTTCATGATGGTGACCGCCTACAAGGAAAAGCGTCATCCACAATTGGTGCTGCACCGTGTTATCGAGCAGATCAACAGCCAACCCTGGCTCCAGGCCTTCAGAACAATAACTGGCTACAACGGAATCCGCCGAGCCGATGCTCAGGCAACACGCTACATAGCCGGGCATTTTCTGCGCCGTCACAATGATCTGAATGAAGATGATGGCCGATTGTGCGCCTACGTCATCAACCTGAGTCGGGACTGGCAGGCAGACTGGGGCGGTCTTTTGCAGTTTCTGGACCAGCGCGGTGAGGTACGCCGAACTCTGATGCCGCGCTTCAATACCATCAGCCTGTTTCGTGTACCGGCCGAGCATTGCGTATCGCCGGTGGCGGCTTTTGCCACTGGTGCCCGATATGCCATTACCGGCTGGTTCAGAACCTGAATTTCCGGAGAACTCATGTTTATTATTCCTGACCTGCTCAGTTCCGAACAATGCCTGCGCATTCGTGAGTTACTCGGAAAAGCTCAGTTCCTCGATGGCAAGCAGTCGGCTGGGCCTGGCTCACGCCAGGTCAAGAACAATCTGCAGGGCAATCCATCAGATCTTGCAGTTCAGGATGTTCAGAAGCTGGTTCACGAGCGTCTGACAACACACCCGCAGTACCGCATCCTGGCGATTCCGCGGATAGTCAGGCCCATGACCATCAATCGTTACGATGTTGGCATGTATTACGGGGATCATCTGGATCATCCGCTGCTGGCGGGTGAACCACCAGCCCGGGGAGACATCTCCACTACGGTGTTTTTTTCCTCACCGGACGAGTACGATGGCGGCGAGTTGGTCATCAACAGCCTCCATGGTGAGCCGGTCAGTATCAAATTACCGGCCGGGCAAGCCGTTTGCTATTCAGCAGGAACTTTGCACCGGGTGAATCCGGTCACTCGCGGATCCCGCCTGGCAGCCGTAACGGTGGCTGAAAGCCGCATTCAGGATGACACCCGACGCGAAATATTCAGCGATGTCAGCCAGTTGACACGCTGGGTACAAGACATCGCGGCGGGTAGCCCGCAGGAGCGCCTGGCCAACAAGATTTACAACAAGCTGATGCGCATGTGGTGTCAGCCATGAAGTCCGAGATGTTTAGCCCAGGGTGCCCTGTCAGACCCGGGGTGTTCACGCCCAAGGTGGGGCTAACACAAGGTGGGGCTCAAGGTTGACCCGAGCCGGTAAAGCAGCTAACATTCACGCCCTTTTGTAGGGCCGTTCTTAACCCGGAGTTCGATTCCCATGTACGCAGTATTCAAAACCGGCGGCAAGCAGTACCGCGCCACCACCGGTGACAAGTTAAAAGTTGAAAAAATCGAAGCCGAAAAGGGCACTACGGTCGAGCTTGACCAGGTGCTGATGGTCGGTGAAGGCGAAGATGTAAAGGTTGGAACTCCCTTGCTGGCAGGCGGCAAAGTGACTGTACTGGTGGTTGATCATGGTCGTCACGACAAGATCAAGATCATCAAATTCAAGCGCCGCAAGCATCACATGAAGCGCGCCGGACATCGGCAATATTTTACCCAGATTGAAATCACGGGCATCGAGGCCTGATCGGCCAGAGATCGGCCACTCCGATCAGCTCCACTGATCAGGCATTGAACTCGCGGAGGATTTTCACAAATGGCACATAAGAAAGCAGGCGGCAGTACACGTAACGGCCGCGATTCGAACCCTAAATACCTGGGCGTAAAGCGCTTCGGTGGTGAGTCAGTTGAAGCCGGCAACATACTGGTTCGTCAGCGCGGAACCTGCTTTCATGCTGGCGATAATGTCGGCATGGGCCGGGATCACACTTTGTTCGCGTTGTCTGAAGGTACTGTAAAATTTTCTATCAAGGGCAACCTGAAACGGCAATATGTGAACGTCGAAAGCGCCTGAGCATAATTTCGATTTGTCAGAAAACCCCGCCCTGGCGGGGTTTTTTTATTGCAGAATGGAAAAACAGTGGTTACGGCGGCTTTCAAAGTAGCCCAAAAGATTTTCAGAGGCATTTTTCATGAAGTTTGTAGATGAAGCCACCATTGAGGTAATCGCCGGTAAGGGCGGCGATGGCTCTGCATCATTTCGCCGCGAGAAATTCATTCCCTTCGGTGGTCCGGATGGTGGTGATGGTGGCCGCGGGGGCAGTGTTTTCTTGCAGGGAGATTCCGGGCTTAACACGCTGGTTGATTTTCGCCACCTGAGAAAATTCAAGGCAGACAATGGTGACCGGGGCGCTGGCAGGCAGAAATCCGGCAAAAGTGGTGAGGATATTTTCATCCGCGTGCCACTGGGTACCATAGTCAATGATGCTGAAACGGGCGATCCGGTAGGGGACGTGACTGCGTCTGGCCAGCAATTGCTGGTGGCCCAGGGTGGTCGTGGTGGCCTGGGTAATGTGCATTTTAAAAGCTCAACCAATCGGGCACCACGGAAAACCATACCGGGAGAAGAGGGTGAAGCCCGACAATTGCATTTTGAACTCAAAGTATTGGCTGATGTAGGTTTGTTGGGTTTTCCGAATGCCGGTAAATCTACCCTGATTGGAGCGGTATCGGCGGCCCGCCCCAAGGTAGCTGATTACCCCTTTACCACCTTGCACCCTAACCTCGGTGTGGTACGTATCGACGCCGAACGCAGTTTCGTGATCGCAGACATTCCAGGCTTGATTGAAGGTGCTGCGGATGGTACTGGCCTGGGCATCCAGTTTCTCAGACATCTGCAAAGAACCCGCTTGCTGTTACATCTGGTTGATCTGGCGCCATTGGATGATGAAATTGATTGCGCAGAGCAGGTTCGTCAGCTGGAAATTGAATTACGCCGGTTTGATGAAGGATTGCTGCAGAAGCCACGCTGGCTGATTTTCACCAAAGCAGATCTTCTGCAAGCGGATATCGCTGAACGAAAAGCGGCAGAAATTCGTCAAGAGCTGGGCTGGAAGGATGAATGGGCAGTGATTTCCGCTGTGTCCCGCAGTGGCACCTTGGATCTGATGCAGCGGGTTTCTGACGTGCTGCTGGAAATGGACGCACAAATCGCCGAACAGCAAGCAGTTGATGAGCCTGACGATGATGAACCAGAAGTCGATTTTCCGGAACAGTTGGATGAGGACCAGCATTCCTCCAGTTAAGACCGAGGAACTCGGACATAAAAAAGCCCCGTTTCAACGGGGCTTTCTCATATTCCGCGAGCCAATTGCCCGAAAGTGTTGCTAAAAAGGCTATGTAAAAACGACTTACAAGCCTTTGATGTGCGCATTTAAACGGGATTTATGCCGTGCAGCCTTGTTTTTTGCCATCAAGCCATGCGCAACAGAGCGGTCGATCGCCGGAACAGCAGCTTTGTACGCTGCGCCCGCAGCTTCTTTGTCGCCGCTTGATATGGCTTTAACTACATTCTTGATCGTAGTACGGACATGTGAACGCTGGCTGGCGTTGCGCTGGCGGTTTTGCTCAGCCTGACGGGCCCGTTTACGAGCTGATAAACTGTTAGCCAAGAAAAGTCTCCAAATTTAGTTCTAAAAATCAAGCCGGCTATTCTCTTACTTTTCAACCTGTGGGTCAACCGGACAAGGGATTGAATTTCAATTGAAACTGCTGAAATCCACCTTGACTGTTGGTATGGCCACTATCATTTCGCGCCTGATGGGATTTTTGCGCGATATAATTTTCGCCCGCTATTTTGGTGTCAGTGCTGCAACCGACGCATTTTTCCTAGCTTTCAAAATTCCCAATTTCATGCGGCGATTGTTTGCCGAGGGCTCATTTTCGCTGGCCTTCGTGCCCGTCTTGTCCGAAGCCAGGGCCAGTGGTGACGCAGCTGCTCTCAAGGATCTGATTGATCATGTGGCAGGTACGCTGCTGGCCATTCTGCTGGTCATTACCGCAATTGGTGTGATGGCAGCGCCCGTAGTGCTGGCCATATTCGCTCCGGGCTGGTGGCTGGATGGCCGGGAAGAATTTGCTCTTTCTGCTGAAATGTTGCGTATTACTTTTCCTTATCTGATGTTGATTTCACTCACAGCTCTGTGTGGCGGAATACTGAACACATTTGACCGCTTCCTGGTGCCAGCCCTGACACCGGTTTTGCTCAATGTTTCCCTGATCCTGGCTGCGGTAATGCTGTCAGGGCGTATGGAAGTGCCGGTCAAAGCCCTGGCATGGGGCGTGCTGGTGGCGGGCGTAGGCCAGTTGCTTATCCAGGCGCCTGCTTTGATGCGGCTCGGTTTATTGCCGCGGCCACGCTGGGACTGGCAGCACAGCGGCGTGCGAAACGTGCTGCGCTTGATGATTCCAACGCTGATCGGATCTTCAGTCGCACAAGTCAATTTACTGATCGACAGTGTTATGGCCACTTTTCTGATCAGTGGCAGTGTGACCTGGTTGTATTACTCAGACCGGCTCATGGAATTTCCGCTGGGCGTGTTTGGAGTGGCATTGTCGACAGTGATTTTGCCCAATCTGTCACGCAAATTTGCCCAGCAAAGCAGTCAGGCTTTTTCAGCAACCATAGACTGGGCTTTACGACTGGCTTTGCTCGTTACATTGCCTTCGACAGTTGGCTTGATCGCACTGGCTACGCCTATTCTAATCACCATGTTCCATTACCAGGCTTTCCAGCTCAGTGACGTGGAGATGACAGCCCTCAGTCTTTCGGCTTATGCGCTGGGTTTGCCGGCATTCATCGCCGTAAAAATCCTGGCACCCGGTTACTACGCCCGTCAGGACACCAAAACACCAGTACGCATCGCCATTATCTCCATGGTTTCCAATATGCTGTTGAACTTCCTGTTCGTGGGCGTTTTGCTCGTCCTGTCTTTCAAAGGCCCGCACATGGGCCTGGCGCTGGCCAGTTCGCTGGCGGCCTATATCAATGCGGGCTTGCTGTATCGGGGATTACGCAGCCAGGGGGTTTATTTACCCGAACCCGGATGGTTGCGCGTCATGCTCGCGGTGTTCCTGGCCAGTGCCTGCATGTTGCTGGCCTTGTTGTGGTTTTCAGCAGATACTTCAGTCTGGGTTGCTGATCCTGCAATTGAACGCGGCAGGCGCTTGGCTCTGCTGGTTGGGGGCGGCTCCCTGGTTTATTTTCTGACACTGATCATCGCCGGTTTGCGCAGGCATCACCTGGAGAAAGGTGCGGTATAATTCAGCGCTCACTGCACTCAATAACAATTTGTCCACCCCTCACACTGACAGTAAAAAGATACCAGCAGGAAAACAGTGCGTCTCAAAAGGAACAGGCCCGGATCTAAGGGGAGCATGCCATTTTGCCGGTCGGTAGTCACGATCGGAAACTTTGATGGAGTACATCGGGGGCATCAGGCGCTGATTGCAGGCTGCAAAGCCTCTGTTGAGCCTGGAGAACAATTGGCCGTTGTAAGCTTCGAGCCCTTGCCTCAGGCCTTCTTCAGGCCACAGCAGGCGCCAGCACGATTGAGCACCGTGCGGCAGAAACTGGCCATGCTGGAAGCGATCGGTACTGATTTGTGCTGGATGATGCGATTTGACCAGTCCCTGGCGCAATTGGAACCTGCTGAGTTCGTACAGCAAGTGCTGGTTGATGAACTGGCCGCCAGGCATGTTGTCGTGGGCGAGGATTTTCGCTTTGGCCACAAAAGAACGGGTGATCTGAATGTGCTAGTCAGTTTGGGCCAACAGTCTGGCTTTTCCGTGGAAGCGCTGGCTCCGGTCCTGAATGAAGGTTTACGGATTTCTAGCACCGCCATTCGGCAGGCTCTGTCTGATGGAGATTTCGACCGGGCAAGGTTCATGCTGGGTCGGCCTTATTGCATGGAGGGTCATGTGGTGCGCGGCCAGCAACTGGGGCGGACCTTGGGCTACCCAACAGCAAACCTGCGAGTTCGTGCCCAACCTGGCCCGATTCAGGGCATCTTCGCAGTCTATGCATGCATCGGCAATGGTTTGAGCAAGAGTGATTGGCGGAAAGGGGTTGCAAGTCTTGGCCGACGGCCGACGGTGGGTGGGGAAGAATTGTTGCTGGAAGTACACCTGTTCGATTTTGATGCCGACCTGTACGGGCGGCGATTACAGGTAGAATTTGTGGCAAAGTTACGCGATGAGGCGCATTTTGCTGATCTCGATACCTTATTGGTTCATATGCAGCGCGATGAACTACTGGCCAGGCAGTTGCTGGAAAAACACAAGGGCCCAAGTACTGAGTGAGAGACGGGGCTGAGCAGAAAAAAGAACCTATGGATTACAAAGACACAATCAATCTGCCGCAAACCGAGTTTGCCATGAAGGCCAATCTGGCCAACCGTGAACCAGCCATGCTGGAAGCCTGGGAGAGCGCGGGTTTGTACCGGCGCATACAAGAGGCCACGGCGGATCGCCCACTCTGGATACTGCACGATGGCCCGCCTTATGCCAACGGCGACCTTCACATGGGGCATGCGATCAATAAAATTCTTAAGGATATCGTTGTGAAATCGCGCCTGATGGCCGCTTATCGTTCGCCCTATGTGCCTGGCTGGGATTGCCACGGCCTGCCCATTGAGCTGCAGGTGGAAAAGAAATTTGGCAAGGTGGGTCAGAAGCTGGATGCTGCTGCATTCCGGGCACAATGTCGCGAATATGCTGGCCAGCAGGTCGAGTTGCAGAAAGCCGGTTTCCGCCGCATGGGCGTTATCGGTGACTGGGATACTCCCTACCAGACAATGGCTTTTGCTTACGAAGCCAACATGATCCGCGCCCTGGCTGGCATTATCGATAAAGGTCATTTGATGCAGGGCGCAAAGCCGGTACATTGGTGTTTCGATTGTGGATCAGCGCTGGCCGAGGCTGAAATCGAGTACCAGGATAAGGTATCACCGGCCATTGACGTGCTGTTTCGTTGCGTTGATCGTCAGTCCTTGCTGGCGGTATTTGCAGTCGCTGATCCCGGTGGCGACTTGGGCGTGCCGATCTGGACCACCACGCCCTGGACTCTACCCGCCAACCAGGCTGTCGCATTAAATGCCGAACTGGATTACCTGCTGTTGAATGCTCAATGGCGGCAGAAAAATATCAGTATTGTTATCGCTGCGGATTTACAGGAAGACGTAGCAACACGCCTGGCACTTGAGCAAGTAAACATTCTGGGTCAAGTTAAAGGCCAGGCTCTGGAACACCTGCTGCTGCAAC
>JANOGQ010000496.1:0-8018 GCA_031406105.1 Lysobacterales bacterium
CAGAGCCACGATCAGGAACGCGGCAACCAGCCCCTGTATCAGCAGCGCCGTTTTTTGCCTTGTGGTTCGGGATGCTTCGGCGAGTCGATCATACTCTTCCAATATACGCCGCGCGGCCATGGGTAATTCTGTGCCATAACCGGCGATTCTGAATTTTTCAACCGTGAAACAGGTCAACAGACCAATCACCAGCACTGGCATGCTGACGGGCGCCACACGCAGGAAGAACTCGGCGAAGTCCCAGCCCATTACGCCACCGATCAGCAAGTTCTGCGGTTCACCCACGAGAGTGGTAACGCCGCCAAGCGCAGTGCCCACAGCAGCATGCATCATCAGGTTACGCAAAAAGCTGCGAAAGCTTTCCAGGTCAGCTTGGGTTTCAGTGCCTATGCCGCTGTCGTCTGCGTGGTCGTGATCATCATCAAACCCTTTGCCGGATGTCACTTTGTGGTAGACGGCGTAGAAGCCACTGGCTACGGCAATGACCACGGCAGTGACTGTCAAAGCATCCAGAAATGCTGAGAGAAATGCCGTGGCAAAGCAGAACATCAATGACAGCACTTTCTTGGAACTTATCCGGATCACCAGCTTGGTAAATATGAATAACAACAGGTCCTTGAGAAAATAGATGCCGGCGATCATGAAAATTAGCAGCAGGATGACTTCGAAATTATTGACCGTCTCGTGGAAGACAGTTTCGGGATGGGTCAGGCCCAGCAAAACCGCTTCTAAGGCCAACAACCCGCCCGGCTGCAGTGGATAACACTTCAGTGCCATGGCCAGGCAGAAGATGAACTCTGCCACCAGCACCCAACCTGCAATAAATGGCCCCAGCAAAAGCAACAGCAGGGGGTTGATCAGCAGGAAAGCAATGATGGTTTGTTTGTACCAGGGCTCGACGTTGCCGAGAAAGTTATGCAGAAAAGCCTGTTGCAGATTCATAATAACGGCCCGAGTAGGCTTGCTGCAGTTCCTGCCACCAGGGTGATCATGAACTCACGGGTCCTTACCGGGATTCCGGTCTGCTGAATTTCAAAGAATATACATCGTTGCCAACAAAGCCGTGACCGTCATGGTGATGGTATATGGCAGTGCCAGAACGACCATGCGGCCATAACCCAGGCGGATCAACGGCGCGAGTGCCGAAGTGAGCAGGAACAGGAAAGCAGCCTGACCATTGGGAGTAGAAATTGAAGGTATGTTGGTGCCGGTATTGATAGCGATGGTCAGCCGATCAAAATGTTCCCGGGTGATGGCGCCGGATTGCAGGGCCTCGTTGACTTCAGTGATGTACACCGTGGCAACGAACACATTATCTGAAATTGCTGACAGCAGGCCATTGGCCAGGAAGAACACCGGCACCTGCTGATCCACCTCAAGAGTGAATACGTATTGAATGATGGGCTGGAACAAGTCCTGATCGTGAATCACGCCGACTATGGCAAAAAACACCACCAACAAGGCAGTGAAGGGCAGGGCTTCCGAGAAAGCGTGGCCTAGCTGGTGCTCTCTGATAATGCCGGTGAATGCCGTGGCCAGCACGATAACGGCAAGACCGATCAGGCCCACTTCCGCCCAATGGAAGGCAAGCGCCAGAATCAGAAACAGGGCAACGCCGGCTTGCAGAATGAGGGCAGCACGCTGTTTGGGTGTCCGGCGCTCATCTTCCAACCGGTCGTATTCTTCCAGTATGCGCCGGGAGGCAGGAGGTATTGGGGCGCCATAGCCCAGGATCCTGAATTTTTCCACCGCCAGGCAAGTGAGCAAACCCACCACAAGAACTGGCATGCTCACCGGTGCCATGCGCACAAAGAATTCACCGAAATCCCAACCTGCGATCTGGCCAATCAGGAGGTTCTGAGGTTCGCCTACCAGGGTGGTTACACCTCCGAGCGCTGTGCCCACTGCTCCATGCATCAACAGGTTGCGCAGGAATGCGCGAAAGTCTTCGAGGTCCTGGCGAGTTTCGTTACCTATCCCCGAGTCGTCGGCATTGTCGTGGTCGTCATCAAAGCCCTTGCCGGATGTCACTTTGTGGTAGATGGCATAAAATCCGCTTGCTACAGTAATGATGACAGCAATTACCGTCAATGCGTCGAGGAAAGCCGACAAAAAGGCCGCAGCAAAGCAAAAAGTCAGCGAAAGCAACTGTTTGGATTTGATGCGGAGCAGAATCTTGGTAAACAGGTACAGCAACATGTCCTTGAGGAAGAAAATACCAGCGACCATGAAAATCAACAGCAGGATCACGGAGAAATTGGCTTCGAGTTCGTGGTAGACCGTTTCCGGTGAGGTCATGCCCATCAACACAGCCTGGATGGCCAGCAGACCACCCGGTTGCAGCGGATAACACTTCAGTGCCATGGCCAGGCAGAAAATGAACTCGGCTACGATGACCCAGCCAGTGATGAAGTTACCCACGGTGAACATCAAAATGGGATTGATGATCAGGAAGATTATTATGGTCCGTTTGTACCACTCAGCAGCGTGGCCGAGAAAATTTGCATGCAAAGCGTGGGCAAAGGAATTATTCATCTAATTGGTCCGGGGTAGCAGTGCAAGGCAAGCATTGTACTGATTTAATCCGTATTCTTGCCAGCCACCGGGTTCAGCCCGCAAAGTTCACGCAGGTTTTGCGTTTGAACGTATGCTCCCGTAGAATATATCTCCTCATCCCGATTGAAAGATATATTAAGAGGTTCAAGCCCAATGAGCAGTTACCTTTTTACTTCGGAGTCCGTCTCAGAAGGACATCCAGATAAGCTTGCAGACCAGATCTCAGACGCCATTCTCGATGCCATCATCAGGCAGGATCCTGCGGCCAGGGTGGCTTGCGAAACCTTCGTAAAAACGGGTGTGGCTATCGTCGGTGGCGAAATCACCACGACTGCCTGGGTGGACCTGGAAGAGCTGATCCGCAAAGTCATTGTGGATATTGGTTATAACAGCTCAGAAGTCGGCTACGACGGCAATACCTGTGGCGTGATCAATATCATAGGCAAGCAATCGCCCGACATCAGCCAGGGTGTGAGTCGCGAGCACCCGGAAGATCAGGGTGCGGGTGACCAGGGCCTGATGTTTGGCTACGCCACCAATGAAACGGATGTGCTGATGCCGGCACCGATTTTCTATGCGCATGAGCTGGTCAAGCGCCAGGCTTTGGTGCGCCGCACCACCGACAACGGACGACGCCACTTGCGCCCCGATGCCAAAAGCCAGGTGACCTTCCGTTACGAGAATGGCAAGCCCGTTGGCATCGATGCGGTGGTGCTCTCAACCCAGCATCACGGCTCCACTTCCCAGAAGGAATTGCGTGAACTGGTGATGGAAGAAATCATCAAGCCGGTATTGCCGCAAGCCTGGCTGGATGGCAATACCAAGTACCACATCAATCCTACTGGACGATTCGAAATCGGCGGTCCAGTGGGTGATGCCGGCCTGACCGGTCGCAAGATCATCGTCGATACCTACGGTGGCATGGCACGTCACGGCGGCGGTGCATTCTCCGGCAAAGATCCATCCAAAGTGGATCGTTCGGCTGCCTATGCCGGGCGTTATGTGGCCAAGAACCTGGTAGCAGCAGGCCTGGCTGATCGCCTGGAAATCCAGGTGTCTTATGCCATTGGTGTGGCTGAACCTACTTCGGTGAGTGTGGATACCTTTGGCACCGAAAAAGTGCCGGTAAGCAAAATCGAACAATTGATTCGCCAGGAATTTGATCTGCGGCCCTACGCCATCATCACCATGCTGGACCTGATCAAGCCCATCTATCGCCCGCTGGCGGCTTATGGGCATATGGGCAGAGAGGACCTGGGCGTGAGCTGGGAAAAAACCGACCGGGCTGAGAAGCTGCGCGCTGCTGCCGGGTTGTAATTCATAATGGCTCTGGATCATTCATCCGTGAATGACCAGAGCGCGCCCATCAAAAAGCGTCGTTTTTGATGGGCTTCATTTTCAATGATTTTCAATCATTGAAAATGTTGGCACATCCTTGTGCCGCCAAATAGGGCCCTGGATCATTCATCCGTGAATGACCAGAGCTTCTGAACTTTTCGCCGCAGGCCGAGGAGCGTTGCGACCCCGCCATTCTGATGGTGCAAGGGGCCAGGCTCGGCCAGGTGGCGTGACACGAAACCGCGCTCCATTTTTTATTTGGAGGAAGAGCTGTGAATGCAGTAGCAAAAGATATTATTGGACAGATGGAACAGCACGATTACTACGTCAAGGATATTTCCCTGGCTGAGTTTGGCCGTAAGGAAATGGCCATTGCTGAAACTGAAATGCCGGGCCTGATGGCTTTGCGTACCGAGTACGGTAAAAAGCAGCCACTGAAGGGTGCGCGCATTGCCGGCAGCCTGCACATGACCATCCAGACCGCCATGCTGATCGACACGCTGGAGGCGCTGGGTGCTGAAGTGCGCTGGGCTTCCTGCAACATTTATTCAACCCAGGATCACGCTGCCGCGGCGGTTGCAAAGAACGGCACGCCGGTTTTTGCCTTCAAGGGCGAAAACCTGGATGAATATTGGGAATTTACTCATCGCATTTTCGATTGGGCTCCCGTAAATGGTGAGGAGCAGTTTGCCAATATGATTCTTGATGATGGCGGTGATGCGACTCTGCTGTTGTTCCTGGGCTCCAAGGCAGAGAAAGATCCATCCGTTCTGGACAATCCGGGCAGCGAAGAAGAAATTTCACTGTTCAATTCCATCCGTGCCCGTCTCGCCAGCAACCATGGCTGGTACAGCAAAGCACTGGCTAACATCCAGGGCGTTACTGAGGAAACCACCACTGGCGTAAAGCGCCTGTATCGTATGGCGCGCGATGGCGAGCTGAGTTTTCCGGCGATCAATGTCAATGACTCGGTCACCAAATCCAAATTCGACAACCTGTATGGCTGCCGCGAAACACTGGTCGATGGCATCAAGCGCGCTACCGACGTGATGGTGGCCGGAAAGATTGCTGTGGTGGCAGGTTACGGTGATGTGGGCAAAGGCTGCGCGCAATCATTGAAGGGCCTCGGTGCCACGGTCTGGATTACGGAAATTGATCCGATCTGTGCCCTGCAGGCAGCGATGGAAGGCTTCCGCGTTGTGACCATGGAAGAAGCGGCTCCCAAGGGAGATATATTTGTCACGGCTACCGGCAATTATCATGTGATCACACACGACCATATGATCGCAATGAAGCACCAGTCTATCGTCTGCAACATCGGCCATTTCGACAATGAAATTGATGTTTCCGGTATGAAAAAATACCAGTGGGATAACATCAAGCCCCAGGTGGATCACATCATATTCCCTGATGGCAAACGCATCATCCTGCTGGCTGAAGGCCGGCTGGTGAACCTGGGTTGTGCTACTGGTCACCCGAGTTTCGTCATGTCCAATTCATTCACCAATCAGGTATTGGCGCAGATCGAATTGTGGCAACACGGCGATCGTTATGAAAACCAGGTTTATGTATTGCCCAAGCACCTGGATGAGCACGTAGCGCGGCTGCATCTGCAGCGTATCGGAGCCAATCTGACTGAGTTGACTGCCGAGCAGGCAACATACCTTGGGGTGGAAAGCAACGGGCCCTACAAGCCCGATCACTACCGTTACTGATCCTGGAAGTGCCTGGCAGTTGCCAGGCACTTTCTTGCGAGTAACCGATGACGTCACCACCAAACAACAAGCCGCGTTTCTCGTTTGAGTTTTTTCCACCGCGCAATGCGGAACAGAGGCTCATCCTGGAATCTACCTGGCATAAACTGGCTAATTTGCGGCCAGATTATTTGTCGGTGACTTTTGGTGCTGGCGGCTCGACCCTGAATGCCACGCGCGAAACGGTGAATGAGCTCGTGCGTGCATCCGGAGTTCAGGTCGCACCGCATATTTCCTGCATGGCCAAGAGTCGCGAGATGATTTTTGAATTGCTGCGGCAATATCAGGCTGATGGGGTCAATCGACTGGTTGTCTTGCGTGGTGATCGCCCCGAAGGCATGTGTGGACCTGGCCCATTTCAGTATGCCAATGAACTGGTTGCCTACATTCGCCAGGAATTTGGCCAGGCTTTTCGAATTGAGGTGGCCTGTTATCCGGAGTTTCATCCGGAGTCGCATTCCCCGCAATCGGAATTGCAGCATTTTTGCCGCAAAGTGCAGGCTGGGGCTGATGGTGCCATTACCCAATACTTTTACAATGCCGACAGCTATTTCCGCTTTATCGATGAGTGTGCTTCCATGGGCGTGGACATTCCGATCACGCCGGGCATTATGCCCATCACAAACTACAAACAATTGTCCCGCTTCTCGGAAATGTGCGGCGCGGAAATTCCGCAATGGATACGGCGCAGGCTGGAAGGCTTTGGCGATGATGGCGCGTCGATCCGCGATTTCGGCCTGGACGTGGTGCAGTCGCTGTGTGAGCGCTTGCTGGCGGGTGGCGCGCCCGGCTTCCACATCTACACACTCAATCGCGCCAATGCGACTGTGCTGCTCTGGCAGCGGCTGACTCAAAACTAGCCAGTCACTCTTTTGCATTGCCGGTGTATACCTGTAACGAGCCCGATGGCGGTAAGAGCTTCCGATGGCCCAGGCCAGCTTCTCGACTGCTTCGCAGTCTCACCTTCTTCTGGTCCTTGGCCCTACGGGCTGCCCTCGGGCCTCGGTCGCCCCTGCGACGCGGCCCGACTCACTGGATCGCTCTCGTGCATCCTGCACTTCGCGATCTGTGAACATCCCTATTCAAATGTTCGGTCGGGCCTAACGCGACATCCCTGTCGCGTTGTCTTGTTGCTCGGTCGGCCCGAGGCTGCGTCCGACAGAACCGGAAACTCTTACCGCCATCGGGCTGCCAATTGTTCCAGCTGCTGAGCTTTAGTCTTCCGATTGCTCATTCGCTGAACCCCAGGCTCGTTCACCGTCACTGAATCCCGTGGTAGCCGCCGAGTCAATGCGGTGACCGGCGGGCGAGGGCACAGGGACTGGGCCCGAGAGGCCAGACCGACTCAGGACAGGAGTATGGCCGACCGCCGCAGCACCGCATTGGCGAGGGCAGCCGAAGGCCGGCGGATATCGGGATTCAGTGACGGTGAACGAGCCTGGGGCTTGGCTACTGGCCGAGGCTATCTAATTAGGTTCAAGACCTGCTGCGCGCCAGCTTCACCGCCCAGACGATCATGGGAACCATCAAGGCAAAACCCAGCACAATCAGGATCGGCCAGATCGTAGTGAGGGCCGGCATACCCAAGTCAATTTCAAGTGCGCCGAGGATGCCAAGAATCGCCAGGATCGAACCCACCCCATCCAGCGCCAGCAGAAAAACCGGAACCTTGAAGCTGCCCACTATCTCTCAACCTCTGCGCCTTCATCCTTGAAAATTGACACCTCGATATCACCCGCCGTGTTCACGCTGGCGCGATACATACCTTCCGTGTTGAAAACCATGGCGATGTGGCCATCCTTGTCGATGGAGATAATGCCGCCAGTGCCGCCCAACCTGACCAGTTCATCCATCACCACCGCATCCGCCGCCTGCTGCAGGCTCAGGCCCTGGTATTGCACCCGGGCGCAGATGTCCTTCGCCACCGTGGCGCGGATGAAATACTCGCCATGCCCGGTCGCGCTTACCGCACAGGAACGATTGTCGGCATAAGTGCCTGCGCCGATGATGGGTGAGTCGCCCACACGACCGAAACTTTTATTGGTCATGCCGCCAGTGGAAGTCGCAGCAGCGAGGTTACCGTCAGAATCCAAAGCAACCGCGCCCACAGTGGACATCCAGCGGTCCGGATATTGCCCGTCAATGCTGGCCGATTTGTCTGCCCCTGCCGCTTTGGCCTTCTGCAGCTCCTGCCACCGACGTTCAGTGAAGAAGTAATCATCCGCGGCAAATTCGAGACCCTGCTCGCGGGCAAAACTGACTGCACCTTCGCCCATCAACATCACGTGCGGGGAGTCCGTCATGACCTTGCGCGCCAACAATATTGGATTACGTATGTTATGCACTCCGGCTACTGCACCGGCCTGCAGG
>JANOGQ010000512.1:0-4309 GCA_031406105.1 Lysobacterales bacterium
TGCGTGCCTACGAAGTACTGAATGAAGACCCGCTGATCACCGCCTTCTTTGAAGATATGGGCTATCGCCTGGTCGCCAACAGCGACCGCCCCGACAAACCCTTCACATTCGTGGTCGTCGATATGGACGTGGTCAACGCATTTGCCGCTCCCGGCGGTGTTGTTGCCCTTTACAGCGGCCTGATACTGGCCGCCGACGACGAGAATGAGGTGGCAGGTGTAGTAGCACACGAAATAGCCCACGTAACCCAGCAACATATCTACCGGGCCATCGAAAATGCCAAGGCCATGAGTATACCGCTGATGCTGGCTATGGTGGGCCTGATCCTGGTAGGTGGTGGCAGTGGCGAAGCCATCCAGGGTGCTCTGATGGGTGGGCAGGCAGCAGCGCAGCAGGCCATGATCAATTTTACCCGGCAGAATGAAGCAGAAGCTGATCGTATCGGCATCCAGACTCTGTCCGCTTCTGGCTATGATGCGCGTGGCATGGGTGAGTTTTTTGAAAAAATGAACCGCATCACACGTGCCATGGGTGAAGGTCCGCCCGAGTATTTGCGCACTCACCCGGTAACCGTCAGCCGAATTGCAGAAGCAGACAGCCGTGCGCAGAACATGCCCATACCGCCGGCCAGTGACGGACGCGACTTTTATCTGATACAGGCTCGCTTACGAGCTTTGGGCGAAAAAGATCCCGCCAAAGCACTGGAGCATTTTGAGTTCATGAGGCAAAGGGCGGATTTGAACGAGGCCCAGGGTGACGGGCTGGATTATGGCACCGCTATCGCTTTGCAACGGCAGGGTAAGTATCAGGATGCACGCAGAATCCTGCTCAATTTGATGGATAGGGGTGAGCACCTCGCATATCAGATACAGCTGGCTGATCTGGATCTGAGCTCGGGCCACACGGCCGCGGCTCTGGACCGGCTGGCCGGTCTGTATCACAGCTTTCCCGGCAACAACGCGATTTCCATGGAGTACAGCCGTGCCTTGTTGCATGATGGTAAAAAGGATCAGGCGGAAACTGCCAGTGTGATCCTGCGCCAGCAGATTCTGAGTAAAAACGATGACCCTGCTTTGTTTGCTCTGTACGCACGCGCCTCCAACGAAGCCGGCAACTCCATTCGCGCCAAGGAAGCCATAGCTGAGTCCTATTATCTTCGTGGCGGCGTTCACGAAGCTGTATTGCAACTGCAGGAATTGGTAGGTCGCGATGACCTGGATTATTACGAGCGTGCCCGAGTTACCGCCCGCCTGAACGAGTACCAGATCGAGTTGGTGAAGTTGGGACTGGATCTGCGACCAGTTCCACGTTAAGGCGTTAACAACCCAGCTGGTTCCGCATTTCCACCCGGCTGTCATCAAACCGTCACGCTCGTCACTATAATGAGAAGCTGGATTCCAGGATTATGAACATGACCTCATCGCAAGCTAAAGTTCTGGTGGTGGATGACGAACCAGCCATCCGTGAAATGATTGCCTTTGCTCTGCAGCGCCAGGGCATGACAGTTCAGCTGGCCGCCGATGCACACGAAGCGCTGTTGGCCATCAGCAGCAATCGTCCGGATATTATTCTGCTGGACTGGATGATGCCCGGCGTCACTGGCCTTGAATTGACCCGTCGACTGCGCCGCGATAACCTCACACAAGATATCCCCATCATCATGCTCACTGCCAAGGTCTCCGAAGATGACAAAGTTTCGGGACTGGAGGCGGGTACTGACGATTACGTCATCAAGCCTTTTTCTCCGCGGGAATTGCTGGCGCGCATCAAGGCTGTGCTGCGGCGGAGTTCGGTCACCGATGAACAGGGCCGGATCAGGCACGGCGACCTGACCCTGGATACCGTGTCCCGGCAGGTGCTGCTGGAAGATGCGGAAGTAGCCATGGGCCCCACTGAATTCCGCTTGCTGGAATTCTTCATGAGCCATCCGGGCCGCTCTTACAGCCGCACACAACTGTTGGATCATGTCTGGGGCACCAATGCCTATCTGGAAGAACGAACCGTTGATGTCCATATCCGCAGGTTACGCAAAGCACTGGAACCCAGCCCGGCCAGCATGTACGTGCAAACCGTGCGCGGCCATGGTTATCGGTTTTTGGCCGAACCCACGCTTAGCAGCAAGGCATGAGCCAGGGTATGGCTGAGAGCCTGCACGCTCTGGCAGCTGGGCAGCCCTACCCCGAACCCCTGGCAGTGGCGGACCCGGTCACGCAAAATCAAAGCCACAAAGACAGCAGCTCAGAGAGGCAGATTGGCAGCCAGGTAGCCATTGAAGTTGGCCTGCAGGAAGGTTTTCGCAAATTCACCGAAGCATTTCCGGATGCCGCATTGCTGCTCGACCGGCACGATTGCATTACCTGGTTTAACCAGGCAGCCATTTCCGCTTTGAAGTTCCGCATGCCCGAAGATCTGGGCTTATCCATCACCAACCTGGTGCGCAGTGCTGATTTTGCCCAGTGGCTGCAGGAAAAGCGACAGCCTTTTCGCAAACTTGAAATGCACTCGCCTGCAGACGACAACGCCTGGCTGCAGATCAGCGCCATCCCTCTGCAGGATGAAGAGCGTCTGCTGATTTTTCGCGATATCACCAGTGTCCATAACGTTGAGCAGATGCGGCGCGATTTCGTAGCCAATATATCCCATGAATTGCGCACACCCGTCACTGTGCTGATGGGCTACCTCGAAATCATGAAAGATCACAGCAGTGAGGATGTGGCCACAGTCGCAGGCCGCATGCTGGGGCAAGCCAGCCAGATGAAAGATCTGCTGGATGACCTGCTGCAATTGTCGCGTCTGCAAAGCCAGGGCCACAATATTGAGCGCAAGGAAGTCGACATGGGCGCCCTGCTCAGTCAGTTACGCGAGCAAGCTGAAGAACTCAGCCGTGACCGTCACAACCTGATTTTTGAGGCTGAGCCTGGATTACAATTGATCGGTGCGGCTGCAAACCTGGAAAGTGCTTTCCGCAACCTGATCTTCAACGCCATCCATTACACACCCGAAGGCGGGCGGATCACGGTAAGCTGGAAAAGCACGCCACAAGGGCCGGTTTTCTCCGTCGCCGATACCGGTATTGGCATTCCACAACGTCACATACCGAGGCTTACCGAACGCTTTTACCGGGTCAGCCCGGATCGTTCCCGGCAAAGTGGCGGCACGGGCCTGGGCCTGGCCATCGTCAAGCATGTGATGAATGCGCACGATGCCACGTTGTTGATCAACAGCGAATTGGGCGAAGGTAGCACCTTCAGCTGTCAGTTTCCCCCGCCGGACAGCTGGTCCGGACACTAAGACCGCCCACAGCCGTAAATGGTCGTTGTAGTCATCAAAGAGCTCATCGTAACCAGATTGTCATACTCAGCACTTAGCATCTGCTGGTGACCAGCCGATTCAGCACCCTGCCATGAAAGCAAACAAGTTACCCTCTTGTCAGTTTTTGTCCATTTTTCTGGCGTGCTTTTGCCTCTTGGCTTCAACCGCTGGCCAGGCGCAGTCCATCAACCTGGACGATGCGCAATGGACAGATTACAAAGCGGTTTCAGAACTCAGTGGCAGCCTTGTGAGTGTAGGTTCTGACAGCCTCGCCAACCTGTCGATATTTTGGGCCGAGGCTTTCAAAACGATTTACCCCTCGGTAGATATCAGCATCGAATCCAGCGGTTCTGCCACTGCGCCACCGGCGCTGTCGCTGGGAAGCAATCACATCGGACCCATGAGCCGTTTGATGAATGAGCAGGAAATTGAGGAATTTGAAAGCCAGCTGGGTTACAAGCCCACCCCATTTATCGTTGCCATTGATGCATTGGCGGTGCTGGTTCACCGGGATAACCCGCTGCCCGGTCTGAGCATGGTGCAGGTCGACAATATCTTCTCTGACTCAAACGCTTGCGGCTCAGGTGTGGCCATCAGGAATTGGGGACAACTCGGCTTGGCCGCTGATTGGTCTGCGCAAGCCATCGAATTGTTTGGCCGTAATGCCATTTCCGGTACCCACCAGTTTTTCAGGCAAAACGCACTCTGCGATGGTGCGTTCCAGGCAGAGCTGACCGAATTTCCGGGTTCCGCTTCCATGGTTCAAGCTTTGTCGCAGTCACCTTTCGGCATTGCATATTCAGCGCTCGGCTACGCCAGTGATCGGGTCAGGGTTTTGCCGCTGGCAAGAACCACAAGCGAGGCTGAACAACAGAATTTTGTCGCAGCTACGATGGAAAACGCTGTTAACGGCAGCTACCCACTAGCCCGTTTACTCTACATTTACGTTAACCACAATCCGGCTGAGGCCTGGAACCCGGTGCAGGCTGAATTCATT
>JANOGQ010000447.1:0-8937 GCA_031406105.1 Lysobacterales bacterium
ATCGATCCCGGACCACCCTTGCTGGTCAGCAAAGCCGATATAGAGGTCAGTGGAGCGGGAGCAAAGCTGAAAGAGTTACGGTCCTGGCAGCGGAACTGGCCCATGCCACCGGGAAAGCGCCTGAATCAGGTCAAATGGGAAGAACAGAAAAACAAAGCCCTGGAACTGGCGGAAAGCCACGGCTATCTGAGCGCACAATTCGTCCGCCAGCAAATTCGCGCCAACCTGGACCTCAATACCGCCGAACTGGAACTGGAATTGGCCACCGGACTTCGGGCTGTCATGGGTGAGGTGCGGTTTGAGCAGGATGTGGTCAACCCGGCCATCCTCAGCGGATTAGCCCGCTTTGAAACAGGCCAGGCCTATGATGCCTGGCTGCTGGAGAAATTTCGTTACGATGTCTGGCAAACCGGCTATTTTGAAGACGTGGAAGTGATCGAAGAGCGCCGCCTGGAGGAATCACCTCCGGTGGTGAACCTGCTGGTCAAAGCCTCGGCCAGGAAGCCGAATACCTATCAGGGTACCTTGGGCTACGGGACCGACACCGGCATACGCGCACAGGTTCTGTGGACTCGCCGGTTACTTTCCAGCCGCGGCGACAGCCTGGATGTGGGCCTGGGCTGGCAGGAAACCAACAACGAATACACTTTCCGCAGCAATTACCGATTGCCACGGCGTTACACAGCACGACAATTCTGGACAGCTGATTTCTCCATCCGCCAAAACAACCAGGAACTGGAAATCAAGATTGATCCAGGCAATGACTACATCAAGCTGGCCAGCGGTGATGTGACCAGCTATTCCCTGAAAGGCGGCCTGCTGGTGGTGCGTGGCTTTGAATCGGGCTACCAGCAGATCTACGAAAACTGGTATGGCCAGTATGTACTGGAAAGTAACGATTACGCACTGCTGAGCCAGTTTACTCCGGAGGTTCTGGGTAGCCCTGCAGCAGAGAATCTCGATCTGCTCAAAGGCACTGGCAATTCCATGTCCCTGGGTGTGAACTGGGACTGGCCGGCTGTTCGTGGCAGCGGATTCGAAACGGCAGGACACCACGAGAGACTGTGGCTTTTCACTGCCAATGAAGCCTGGGGATCTGATTCGGATTTTTCCCAGGCTTATATCTCAAGCAACTGGCACCGCCTGATGGGCGATCGCTTCAAACTGCTGCTGCGCGGCGAAATGGGCTATTCAGATGCGGATGTCAGAAAAGTCAATCTGCAACTAAATGGCCAGAGCGCTGAACTTTCGGTCTCACGCCTACCGTCCATTTACCGTTTCAAAGCCGGTGGCAGCCGCAGTGTGCGGGGCTATTCGTTTGAGTCGTTGAGCAACAATGGCATTGGCTCAAATAACATTGTCACCGCCAGTGCAGAAGTGGAAATGCTGTTCAAGCCGAAATGGTCTGCAGCTGCTTTTGCAGATACCGGTAATGCCTTCAACCAATGGGGCGATCTGGAACTGCAAACCGGTATTGGCCTGGGCCTGCGCTGGTACAGCGTCATCGGTGCTCTGCAACTGGATATTGCGCACCCGCTGGATCTGGACGACGATCCCTGGCGTGTGCATTTCACCATTGGGACACCACTGTTATGAGCATGCGCAAGGCGTTCCTGATTTTCCTGCCTGCACTGCTGTTGCTGCTGTTGGCGGCGCTAATGGCCTGGCTGTTGCGCACGGAAAGCGGCGCCAGTTTCGCCTGGCAACAAATCAGCAGGCTGAGTGAGGGCAGCCTGCAGGCTGAGAAATTGAGTGGTGAGCTGTCTTCCACTCTGCTGGTTCATGGTTTTGAATTCAGCAATCCCAGCGCCACGATGACTTCTCCCGCCATCAGCCTGAGCCTGAATTTCGATGTGTTTCGTCCAGCTGTTCAGGTGTCGCAGCTGCACAGCAAGGATTTACGAATTCAGTTGCTGGACAATCCCAATAACGATGCAGCTACACCACTTGCCGATATGCTGGCCAGCCTGAAACTGCCACTGCCCATGCGCCTCGCCGCTGTGCAGCTAGACAGCCTGCAGATACTCGATACAGATGGCACCGAGCTGCTGCTTGCGCGCGACCTCAGCCTGCAAGCCGATTGGTTCAGGACGCTGGACATCCAGCAGTTGAAGGCTCACAGCCTGAACACCGACTGGACCGCAAAGGTCAGCCTGCAATTGGATTCACCCTTCGAGCTGCAAGGCAGAGTCGAGGCTGCCAGCATGGCCCGCATTGCGGATGATCAGCCACTGCCGCTGGACTGGCAGGCAGAATTTTCCGGCAATCTGAGCGCTCTCAATACCCTGGTGCAGATCGACCAGCCCAGCGTATTTATCCAAGGCCAGTTGCTCGAGCTTTTGACGAAACCGGCGTGGGACTTGCAGCTTCAATCCGCGCAGCTGGATTGGCCATTGACTGCCAGCGAGGGTTCGGCCGGTGCATCGCAAGCTCAATTTTCATTGCGGGAGATTGAACTGAGCACACAAGGTTCGTGGTCAGATTACGATTTGCAAATGGCCGCCCAGATCAGCGGTGAGCAAATGCCCGATGCAACGATCGACCTGATCGGTAGTGGCGAGCGCCAGAACGTGCAGTTCGAAAATCTGCGTTTCAATGGGTCAGAGCTGGCATTTTCCGGCAGAGGGCGATTGGAGTGGCAAGAACTGTTCACCTTCACCGCCCAGGGCCGGATTGATCACCTGCACCCGGCACGTTGGCTGGCGGACTGGCCGGAAGCTCATCCTCTGGCGGGGGAGGTTCAGCTGAAGCTGACAGAGGAGCAGATCG
This sequence comes from Lysobacterales bacterium, assembly GCA_031406105.1. Classification (GTDB taxonomy): domain Bacteria; phylum Pseudomonadota; class Gammaproteobacteria; order Xanthomonadales; family SZUA-36; genus JAWXBM01. The sequence continues at coordinate 2,770 of JANOGQ010000447.1, forward strand.
AAGTCACAGAGATCGTGCTGGAAATTATCGGCCTGGATACTCGGGCGCAAGGCAGGGTGCTTTACCCATTCAGAGATGGCCAGCTGGCTGCTGAAGTCAGCTGGCAGTTCCTTTCCTGGCCCCTCACGGCCCCCAGTAGTGCTGTCGCGGACTCCGGTGTATTCAGCCGCAGTGGCCAATTAAGCCTGGCTGGGGCGGCGGATGACTGGAGCGCCCAGGGCGAGCTGCTGTTACAGGCGGCAGATTTCCCGGAAGGCCGCATACAGCTCAATGCCACGGGCAACCGGGATGCTGCGAAGCTGGTTATTGATAAAGGCAATGTGCTGGGTGGCGAGTTTGCCGGAACTGTGGATTATCAATGGGCTGAACCGACCAGCTGGTCGGCACAGATAAGCGCCGCGCAGATCAGCACCACACCCTTACTGCCCGACTTTCCCGCTGTGCTCAGTGGCACGGTGTGGGCGCAGGGTGAAATGGATAACAGCCGCCTGCAATTCGATCTTCGCGATGTGAAAGGTCAGATTCGCGGTCGGCAGATTGCCGCCAGCGGCAAACTCTCCTTGCAGGATTCCGTTGTCGAAGCGGAGAACTTACAACTTCGTTCCGGTTCAGCTCATCTGCAACTCGATGGCGGCATGGGCCGGGGGCAGCAACTGCGCTTCAGCGCCAGCGTGGATGAATTGTCCGAGCTGTGGCCGGAAGCTTCCGGGCGATTACAGGCCGACGGAAAACTGTCGCTGGATGCACGTTCACCGCTGCTGGACTTCAACCTGACTGCGGATGAATTGCAGTGGGGCGAAAACCGGATTGCCTCCATCCGCACCGAGAAAGGCCCGGATGGCGCACAAATCATCAGGATAGGCCAGGCTAGTCTGGCCAGCAGGGAATTAAGGGATGTGACACTGACCCTGGCCAGCCAACCGGCACTGCAGTACCTGCTGCTGCAGGGGCAACTGGACAAAGCCACTATCGCAGCCAGTTTGCGTGGAAATCTGCTGGCCAACGGGCAGGGGCAAATTTCCGGCTGGGCTGGTGAGATTGAAAGCTTACGACTGGAAAAACCTGGCCCGGGATTCCTGAACCTTGAAAGCCCTGCCGCACTGCAGTGGTCTGCAGCACAATCCAGCCTCGGTGCAGCCTGTTTGCGTGGCAACAAGAATGGCCAGATCTGCCTGCAGGGGCAGTGGTCTGAACAGGGTAAGTCCACACTGCGAGTCGAAATCCAGCAAGTTGCCCTCGATTTTGTGCGTTTGTTTTTGGAGACGGACTGGGGATTTACGCAGCTCCTTGACGGCAGACTGGACTGGCAAAAAGAAGCACAGCAGCCCGCATCGGCGCAGGCCCGGTTCACACTCTCACCCGGCGAGCTTTTGTTTGAAGGAGAAAGCAGCCAATTCAGCACTGGAGCGGGACTGCTTGAATTCCAGATGAGCGCTGGCCACGTGCATTCCGGCCAATTTAACCTGCCGATTCCTGGCTCAGGCGAGATCAACGCAGACTTCAATGTCGAACACTTGCTGGATGATGCTGCAGCTGAACTGCAGGCCAGCCTGAAACTGAGCCTGCTGGACCTGACTCCCTTGCAACTGCTGGTACCTTACCTCGATGTGATCGAGGGCGAATTGATGGCGGATGTAAGAGTGAGCGGCAGTCTGGAAAAGCCGCAATTCACTGGCCATGCCACACTGGTGCGGGGCCGCATTGAAGAGCAATCCTCTGGTCTGGTTCTGGAAGATATCAAGCTTGCCGGCGCGGTGTATCAGTATGACCATACCGAGTTCAATGGCTCCTTCCGCGCGGGTGAAGGACGAGGCCAAATCAAGGCTGACCTGCGTTTTGAAGATTTCCTGAATCCACAACTGAGCTTGCAGATCAGTGGTGAAGACCTGCTGCTGGTGGATGTACCCGATCTGAACCTGCTGGCAGAGCCTGATCTGGATGTGAGCTGGAGCCCGGGGCATATGCAGCTCAAGGGACGTATCCTGGTGCCCAGAGCGCAATTGTCACCCCGTTATTTGCCCACCAGCTCAGCCATCGAAAGCCCCGACCTGGTTATTGTTTCTGATCAAAAGGAAGTTCAGGAGAAAGTGCAGGCCGCGCAACTGGCGAAAGTGAACCGACCTTTGAAAATTACCGGGCAGGTGGAAGTCGAACTCGGCGATGAGGTCAGTCTCACCCTGGATAAAGCCACGATCAATTTCCGCGGCAAAACCAACTTTATCTGGAATGATGCCCTGTTACCCAAGGGCGATGGTGCTTTCCGGGTTAGCGGTGAGATCTTTGCCTATGGGCAGTTGTTGAGCATCAGCGAGGGCCGGGTGAGTTTCCCGCGCAGCCCAGCTGACAATCCGCACCTCAACATCAAGGCGGAGCGCGAGATCTTCGGTAACTCGCAGATCAAACGGGCGGGTGTGCGAGTCAGTGGCACTCTGCGGCGACCCGTTCTGGAACCCTACACTGACCCTCTGACCACTCGTGAAAGAGCGCTGGCCATGCTGATCACCGGCAGTGATTTTGATTACGAGCAGGGCGTGGGCGCGGTGGAGGTGGGTATGTATATCGCTCCCAGACTGTTCGTCAGTTATGGCATAGGCCTGTTTGAAGACCAGAATGTGATCAGTGCCCGCTATGATCTGGGCAAGGGATATGGTGTCAAGGCCACCTCAGGCCAGCGCGAAACCGGTGTGGATATCAGCTATACCATTGAAAAATGATAGGCACTAGCAGCGGCCGTTTGCGCGGTTCAGGCGATCAGGGTGAAGCTCGAAAAGCAGTACAGAAAGCAGCCTGGGTGAAAAACAACGAATATTTTCGTATTATCGGGCCATGAAACCCGAGCCCACTGGCATTTCAACCCCGAAAAGCGTGTTTTTCTATTCCCTGCTGCTTACCGCCTGCTTCGTGACAGCGGCTGTTGCAGCGGAACGGGCAGGAGCGGAACGGGCAGAACTTCCACCCCCCAACTGGAACAGGGCTGCAGCCCTTCAGGCCAGCGCACTTGATCAGCAGCAAGAGCTGCACAGCTGGCTGCAAGAGATCAACGCTGGCAATGCGGATCAGGTGCTGGCAGTGCAGCGCTCCAGCCCGGGCGGCAGTCAAATCAGCAGCGCAATCGGCAGTCAGGTCAGCAGCCAGGTCAGCAACCTGGGCAGCAACCCGGCTTTTGAAGCACAGTTGTTCGGGCTGGCCCTTGCCCTGGCAGAAGCCCCGCAGGATTCGGCCATTGATGCCTTGTTGCTGTGGCTGGCGGACTACTCACCCACGGTACTGGTGGCACACGAGGAGCATGCGGATTATGGCGTACCACTTTATCCGGTTGCTGCAGCGGCCATGGGCTCCCTGGCGGAACGCCAGCGCCAGCAGGCTGGTGCGCTTGCCAGCCAATTGCTGAACGGCAGTCCACAGCAATGGATACAGCGCTACCTGTCTGCCACGCCTGTTGAGCAGCAGGGATTCAATCACAGCCTGCGGGCTGCTACGCCCAATGCCGTCCTGCCCCTGGCTACAACCCTGCAGCAACAATTGCCGCAGCACCCGGAACTGGCAGCTCCGGCGGGCGTACTGGCCAGTCTGCTGTCGGATCCACAACTCTTTCTCGCCGCTTATCACAGCGCCCAGGGCGCCACATCGGTGAGCCTGTTACGTGAAGCAAACTGGCGGCTGGATGCAGCCCAACGCAGCGAATTACTCGCTGGTACTTTGGCGCTGGATTCAGCCGATAAGAGCGCCTTGGCCATTTCGATGCTGGCACCCGGTTTGCGCAGCAATCCCGCGGTTAGTGAAAACCTGCTGCAACTGCTGGATGATCCGGAATTGGGCGCTGCTGCTGCCCTGGCTCTGGCTGGACATCCAGATCAGCGGCTTCAGGATCGCTTGGAGGAACTGCTGCAGGCCGGTGGTTTGAAGGGTCAGCGCGCAGCCCTGGCTCTGGACCAGTCAGCGTTTATCCAACCGGATAGCGACCCGCAATGAGCTTTGCCTTCATGGGATTCAGTTTGCGCCTCAGCAGTGCTTGCCTGTTGTTGCTGGCCTCAGCCGATTTGCTCGCACAGGCACGCATCATCGAATGGGTGGAGAGTGCGCCTGGCACGGATACCAACCGGATTGCGCTAGGCTACCCGGTGCCCATCCCGGTGGACACACCACTGCCCTTTGATGGCTACCGCAGCTACACCGGACTGCATACACAGCACCAGGATCTGATGAACAACTCTGCTGTTGTGCATGGCCAGGTCATTGGCCAGGCACGTTCAGGCCGGGACATCTGGGCTTACCGTCTGGGTGATGCTGACCTGCTGAAGCGCGATGGCCAGGCGGAAGCAGCCATGCTGAGCAATGGCGGTATTCACGCCCGCGAATGGCAATCACCGGAAGTCCTTACCGGCATCATGGAACTGCTGCATGAACAACAAGGCGACAATTACCTTTACAGCTACCTGCGCGATAACGTCAATGTCATCCTCATTCCCGTGTTGAATGTGGATGGCTTCATGCAAACCCAGCGCTATCCGACGCACAGCTGGATGGGTACCGATATCAACAATCCCGAAAGCTCGCCGCGTGATGGCCGTATGCGCCGCAAGAATATGCTGCTGGCTGACGAAGATCTGAGCAGCCAGGCAGATCATCTGCATGGAGTGGACCTCAATCGCAACAATTCGCCGTACTGGAACACCAGCCTGAATAATTCTTCGGCTGACAATCGAAGCCTGCTCCATCATGGACAGTCGCCGGCTTCCGAGCCCGAGATACAGGCTCTGCAAGCGGCTGCGCAACTGGGACCAGCCAGCGAACTGGCCATGTACACAGACCTGCACTCGTTCGGAAAGGTCAGCTTCTGGGTACGCAACAGCAACGACCGGCTGACCAACCAGACCATCCAGGTGCTGCAGACTTTTGCCGGTCACCATCTTAGTTTGCCTGCACAGAAATGGTATCGCTTCAGCTCTGCTGCGCAGGTAGCGTTTAACTCGGGCATCGGCACTACCGATGAATATTTCACGCACATCCACCAGGTTCCGTCATGGACGCTGGAAATTGAGCCGGGCAACGATGGTGGCGCCGAATATGGTGGTCTGGCCCGCAACGGCCATGACGGTTTCATCCTGCCGGAGTCACAGATTCGAAGGGTGCGCACGCAGCTGGCCGAATCCCTTGCTGTGGCCTATTACCGGCAGGCGGGTCCGCCGGGCGTGGCCGCGCTCAGGCTGACCGACCGCCTCACTGGCGCAGTGGTCTTTTCTGCCGAGTGGGACCGCAGCGAGGCGGGTACCCGCGAACTGCACACTGACACGACCCAAGCGCTGCAGCTGGAGCGCGACTACCAAGCCTGGATCGCTTTTGACAAACCCATGCGCTGGCGGATTGATGGCCAGCCAGGTATTTTGCCGGGATCTCCTGCTGGCAATGACATAGCAACCATCAATCTACAGATCAACGGTACCTCACTCAGCATGAATCAGAGCAATGAGCGCTGGCTAGGCGAGCCGGGTGATAGTCCTGATGGCTACCATCGATATATTCATGATGCACTGGCCGTTGATTTCAGGCTACCCGCGAATGCCACCAACCAGGCCGCCATCAACGGCAATGTCAGTGCCACGGTACTGGTCAATGCCTTTGATATGACTGGCCATCGCATTGATGCCAACCCGGCAACCGCAGCTCACTGGCACAACGGCGGCTGGTCAGGCTACGAAGACAGCAATGGCCAGGACCAGACCGATACCGGTGGCAATGACCAGACTCTGCAGGTGTCGCTCAGCTCGGTAGCTGCAAGCGAGCCTTTTGTGGTGGAAGCAGGTACTTCCTCCATCTGGATCGATCCCGAGCGACACGGTGAAGGCTTTATGCTGGAAATGCTGGCCGATAATCGCGCATTAGTTTACTGGTTCACTTATGACCAGCAAGGCAAGCAGGACTGGTACTACGCGGTGGGCGAGATTCGGGGCAACCGCATTTTATTCAATGAGCTGCTGCAAGTTGAGAACGGCCATTTTGGAGCCGGCTTTGATCCCACCGAGGTCGAGAACATCGTGGTGGGCAGTGCCAGTTTCACCTGGTCATCCTGTGGCAGTGGCGTTATGGACTGGAGGCTGGATCAGGCAGGCGAGTATCGACTGGGCCGCATGAACCTGGTGCGACTCACCGAAGTGATGGGCCTGGAAG
>JANOGQ010000449.1:0-2319 GCA_031406105.1 Lysobacterales bacterium
GATCTCGTACGGACTTTCCGCTGATGAGGCATCCTGGCTCTCTCCTACGGTTTCGGCTTCCATGGCGGGTAAATTGCCTGCTGCAAATATTTCCATAATTGCATCCGGATTATCAAGCCTTGTCAGCAATCCGGTTTCCGGATCGATGCGCGCCTGCGCCAGACCGGATGGCATCACAGGTGGCCGATCTTCCACACCCTGCAAGGCAACAGCCATGTAGTCGATCCAAACGGGCAGGGCAGCGCTGCCGCCGAGTTCGCGCCGGCCCAGCGGATCATGACTGTCAAAGCCTACCCAGACAGTAGTAACGATCTCGCTGTTGTACCCGGAGAACCAGGCATCCCGTTGCTCATTGGTGGTTCCGGTTTTGCCCGCCAGGTCCTTGCGACCCAGTTCCATGGCTTTCGCACCGGTGCCACGACGAACCACATCCATCATCATGGAGCGAATCAGATAGGCATTCTGTTCCGTAATCACCCTTGGAGCGGTTACTGGCTCGCTTTCGATGCGAATGGGTGCCTGCTGTCCAGCCGCCAGGCTGGGATCCATGCCAGCCTTGGGTTGAGTAAGATCCAGCGGCCGCAATGCAGGTACTGTTGGTGCTGCTTCAGGAGCTAAGGTGTCTTCCAGTTCGGCAATGACCTCCCCTGTTTGTTCGCAGGGATCACACAGGCGGGGAATCGGACTGGTATAGACCAGGCCGCCTGAAGAATCGAGTATGCGATCAATCAGAACCGGCTCCACCAGAAAGCCACCATTGGCAAACACAGCATAGCCGCGCGCCATGGCCATGGGCGGGACGGATGCGCTGCCCAGTGCCAGGGTCAGATCTTTGGTCAGATCAGAATCCTCAAAACCGAATCGCAAAATAAACTCCCGTGAGAAATCCAGCCCGGCATCACGCAACAGGCGGATGGAAACCAGGTTGCGGGAATGCACCATGGCTTCGCGCATTCGTGTGGGGCCATAGAATTTTTCGGAAAAGTTCTGCGGCTTCCAGGTTTGTTCCAGCTCGGGGTCATCAAACACGATAGGTGCATCATTGATCAGGCTGGCAGTGGTAAAACCCCGTTCCAGCGCCGCTGAATATATGAAGGGTTTGAAGCTGGAACCGGGTTGGCGCTTGCTTTGAACCACCCGGTTGAATATGCTGTGGCTGAAGTTATAGCCGCCTACCAGGGCCCGAATCCAGCCGCTGCGGGGATCCATGGAGATCAGTGCGCTTTCTGTTTCCGGTATCTGCCCCAGTACCCACTTGCCTTCATTATTCATACGGGTACGAACTATATCGCCAGCGGAAAGGACTTCGGTCAATGTTTTGGGTTTGTTGCCCACGCGGTCGCGGCTGATAAACGGTGCCAGCCATTCTTCAAGCTCCAGGGCCACGGTTTGTCCATCCAGCAGGTAAACCAGCGCGAGGTTTTCTTCAACTTCAGTGACCAGGCCGGGCAACCAGCCGGAAATGGGACGATAAGGTTCCAGCACTTCGTTCCATTGCTGCGGGGTGGCTTTGTCGGCCAGATCAATATGCGCTTCTGCACCACGGTAGCCGTGACGCCGATCATAAGCTTCCAGGCCCCGGGAAACTGCCTGGTCAGCAGCACTTTGCAGGCCACTGTCGATGGTGGTGTAGATCTCAAAGCCGCCGGTGTAGGCCTGTTGCCCCAACATTTCCAGCGCTTTTACGCGCACCATCTCCGCCACGTAAGGTGCTGAAATATCAGCTGTCATGCCGTGATAAAAAGCCAGGTCTTTTTCAGCCGCCGCTTGCTGATAATCCTCTTGCGAGATGTATTTCAGTTCCAGCATTCTCTTCAATACATAATCGCGACGCTCAGTGGCACGTTCGGGTTGATTGATGGGGTTGACGCGTGATGGTGCCTTGGGCAACGCGGCGATCATTGCGCTTTGTGCCAGAGTCAGGTCGGCAACTTCCTTGCCGTAGTACACTTCTGCCGCTGCGCCTACGCCATAAGCCCGGTAACCGAGAAAAATCTTATTCAGATAAAGCTCGAGTATTTCCTGCTTGCTCAGTTGTTTCTCAATTTTCAGCGCCAGGAATATTTCCTTGATCTTGCGGGTAAAGGTTTTTTCGGAGGTGAGGAAAAAATTGCGCGCCAGTTGTTGCGTGATGGTGCTGCCGCCTACCGATTTCTCGCCAGTGGTCAGAAGGGTGAAAGCTGCGCGACTGATGCCCTGATAATCAACTCCCGGATGTTCATAGAAGCGGGCATCTTCGCCAGCGAGGAACGCCCGCTCCAGCATGTCCGGCGTATCAGCCAGGGTAACCGGAATGCGGCGCATCTCGCCAAACAGGCC
>JANOGQ010000622.1:0-4597 GCA_031406105.1 Lysobacterales bacterium
TAAAAAACAAATTGGACATGGTCGTTTTTCCTTACGGTCGTGTGGTCGTGACAGACAAAAAAAGACGCCAGCGGCACGACCGGGACCGCTGGCGTCTGGGCTGACTGGCAAGGGTTACTTGACAGTCAACTTCACTTCGTCATCCCCTGATGACGTGGGCACAAATCGGGCTGAACAGGTGTACGTCTGGATGCCCGAATCGTTGTTTTCCTGTACGCCAGAAAGCTGCACGGCCGGCGCGTTGATCTGGAATATGTTCCCGGCTACGGTGCCGTGAACCAGCACCAGAGCGCCGGAGTTGATGCCGACATGACTGTGCAGCAGATCCGCAAATACGTCCTTCTGCGAGACCTTGGGTGCCTGGATGACGATGCTGCCGGTCACGCCGCGATCTGTTTGCAACACCTCTTCGAGGTTGGGTACGTTGCGGGGTAGGATGGGGATGCCAGCGTCCATGGTTATCGACAACAGCACTGCGGCGTAGCCATCAATGGTAAACGTGGTGTTGGCCCGCGTCATGGGCAGCGGGGGCTCAAAGGCGGTGAAGTCAGGTGTCAGAGGCGTGCCGTCGTTGATCGGCTTGGCATAGTTGCCCACCATGTTGAATACCAGCTTTGGTATTCCGCGAGCACCATTGAACCCCCAGGAGCCGACACAACCGGTGATCTTTTGCAGGTCTCCGTCGATCACCACATACACGCTCACCGCATCGGTGAAGTCGCTGTTAGGGTCGTACTCCACATCGATGCCGGCATCGATGGTCTGGGTGAATCCACAGGCACGGAGCAGAGCGCCATAAGCCGGGGCATCGCCCGCGGCACCGGCACCAGCCGCTTCCACTTCGAAGCTGAACTTGACGTGGGGGTTGATGTTGATTTCTTCTTGCAGGCCCAGCCCGGCGCCGTCCAGATCACGTGAAATACGGTCCCCCGCATACGGCTCGCTCCACTGGAAATTCGTGGTGAGGATCGCATTAGTGCCAGTTGGCACTGAGTCCGTGCCTTTGGTGACTTCTATCTTTGCGTATACAACGCGGTTTCTGTAGCGCTTGGCCACGGCTAATCCTCCTTAACAGGTTTTGGGGCAGCCCACTCTGGGCTGGTTTCTGGTTTCACCGGTGCGCCGGTGGTGGCTTTGGCCGACTTCCTGGGGGCTGGAGCAATGGTTGCTGCAGCGGGTTGCGTGGCGTGCAGCAAAACGAGTTTGCCGTCCACCTTCTGGTAACTTCCGGACTTGCGTGCCATGGCTCAAACCTCTCCGCGATAGTTGCGTACTGAAAACGATTCCCGCCACCAGATGATGGATTCATTGATGTCAAGGCTGTCACCCTGCACGTGTTCGAACTGCTCCCAGGATCCGCCGGTGGGTTGAAAGCCCACCAGCGCCAGGCGCAGTTCTTCCAGCAGGTCTTCCAGGTCGGCTACCGCGCACACCACCAACACCGCGATGGTGTAGTCAGCTGACTGCAGCACTTCGGTCTGGTACGGCGAAGCCTCGGACTGAATGGATTCGATGAAATAGAAGGCGGCCGGTAACTCGCTGCTGAAGTTGGCTACCGGCTTGGATGTCCAGGCCAGGCCTATGGTCTCGAAGGTGGGCAGGTTCGCAGAGAGCTGCGCTCCGACCTGGGTGAGTAGTGTTGACATGGGTTTTCCTGGCCCAGGCCTCAGGCCTGAGTCATCAAATATTCGAGGTAACGGTTAAATTCGGTGCCGGCGTCTTCGCCGACCTGAGCGGTTGCAAGCTCACCCACCACTTTGTTACCGGCCATGTGGGCAATGGAAGGGCCATAGAGCCGTTCTATCGGCAGGCGTTCGGTTCCTTCGCGCTTGAAAATCAGGTTGCCTTTGGCGATGAATCCACCCGTCACAACCTTTCGGCCTCGGTCCTTTCTAACCATCACGGTAGCGCCAACGCGGCGGCCACGTGCGGTGGTAACTTTCTTGGGTCGTGAACTGAACTTGTCCAGCCCGATCATCCGGCCAGCAAAAACCATCAGGCGGGTGTGATGCTCGATTCGCCGAATGGTGACCGTCTTGGCCACATCTCCGGCTTTGATTTTGTAGGTTCCGCGGATTTCCCGGGATACCCTGGTTCTCAGTTTGGTGGTAGCCACCTGCAGCGCCTGGCCGAGCGCTCTGTCCACCAGCTTGGGGTCAAACTTCTGCCTAAGCTCGTGGATGTTTTCGAGCTTGTAGGTAATCACGTGATCGGCCTGGCCTCGATGCGCACGATGTGGCTGTCGTCGTAGACGATCTGCATCAGCTGCACGTTGCCGCTGTCGGCGGTCACGGAGTCGCCAGAATCCCAGGCCGGCAGATCTGCTTTATAGGCATGCACCAGTGCAGCAATCTGCCGCACATTGCCGTTTTCGTCTACGTACTCAACCGAACGGTCAATGAGCAGATCCACCGCTGTGGCGTTGAGCACACACGGTTCAGCGAAAGCGGCCAGGGCCGCTCTGCTGAGTTCTGATTCAAAGGTCATATCGGCTGAATGGGACGGCCCGAAGGCCGTCCCTGATCACTAGGTGATCGTGGTGTTGCCGGGGGTCAGCTTGATGGTGCAAGTCGTTTCAAGGTTTGCACCTGCCACCACCGCAATCGCTGCACCGGTGATATCACCGGCGGCGGGCGTTGCTGCCGAATCGTCGAACGAATCGGGTGAGACCGACACGTCCAGGATCAGCTTTTCACCCACCGCGAAAACTGCGGCAGACACCTTGGGCACGCCCGAGAACACGCCTTCGATCGCTACTGCGCCGGTCTCGCCGGTGGCGATATCGGTCAGCGCGATGCCAAGGGTGTGGCCCATTACCACCAGATCGCCGGCGGCGATATCAGCGCCCGCCGTGTAGTTGATCGTGGCGCCTACCTGCACAAATTTTGTAGTCATGATTCTTCCTCAGATTGAGGAAGCCCCCAGCGGGGCTTCCTGTTGGGTTGCTGTCAGGGGTCCGCTTACGCGCCGTCGTTCAGGTAGGCTGCGCGCCAGTCGCCCATGGCCACGCCGTAATCCAGGCGCACCTTGAACTTCATGGCATCGGTGTCGAAGTCGATCGCTTCGTCGATGAACGGGGTCTGGTTGCCATCGAGGAACACAACCTCGAATGCGGCCACATCCATGGGGTCGGCGAACATGTACCAGGACAAGCCTGAGTTGATGCCATCCAAGAATGGATCGGTCACCAGGTTTAGCTTGGCCACGTCGGCGGCGTAGTTCTTCTTGCCGGGGTTGGACTGCGACGGATCGGAGGTGGAGTTCAGCACTGCCCAGGCGATGTCTTCCTTGAGTGCAGAGCACACCAGGATTTTCGGCAGAATGTTCAGCACTTCCAGGTTGCCGGCGTCTTTCTGGGTGCGCATCTTCTTGCGACCCAGGGCGATGCTGGCGGTAGTGATCGCAGTACCGGTGTCGGTGAGGTTGGCGTGACCACCGGCGGTGGTTGCTGCCGTCTCGTTGAAGAACTGGCCGGTATCCACGCTGGTGGGGCCGTGGTTGGCGGCACCGCCGGTGAGCAGCGTGTAAACGTCTATGTTGACGCTGCGGGCTGCAGAGCGGCCCATCAGCTGGGCGCGTCGGTTGAAGCCACCCAGGTCGTCGTTGACGATCATCTGCCGGGTGAGTGCGATCGCCTTACCCTTAGTCAGGGCGCGGGCATTCTCGTACTCTTCGGTCAGCGTGCCGTACTTGTATTCACCGCCTTCGGGGATGGTGTCCAGGTTGTTGAAGGAGCCCATCTGAATGCGCGGATGAATCTTGAAGTCAGAGACTTCACCGGCCATTGCCCAGCTTTGCCAGGTGTTGGGGAAGCTGCCGTAAGCAGCGCGCAACGCTTTACCGGCCACGTTGGACAGCAGTGTCGGGAAGTCGCTGGAGGTGTGTGTTGCCAGCACCTTACGGGCAATCGCATCACCACTCAGGCCCTTCACGCTGATACCGCTCAAGGTGAGCGCATGAGCCGCCAGGCCTGCCAAAGACATGCCATTAAACTCGTTGCCCATCTCGCGCTTGTCGGCGCCGGAGCGGGCCGCCAGGGCCTGCGTTGCGCCATTGATGAACTTCTGGCCGCTGTCTGTCCCGGCTGAAAAACTTCCGCCAACGGCCCGCAAGGGCTCCACGCCTTCGGCCAGTTTGGCCAGCAGGCGGGTCTGCGCAGCCTGAAGGCTGCAGGTGTTGTCATCCAGGCAGGTATCCAGCAGCTCGCGATGTTCGTCGCTGTAGCGGCCAAAGGCGTTCCGGATGTCGGCGCGGCGGGCAGATTCTGCAGCGAGTGCTGCCGTCTCGGCCGCCTTGCGGATGTTGTCGGCGTCCTGCACCGACGCTGGTGCTTTAGGGTCCATGTGTGCCTCCTGAGGCAATGCGTCGGCTGCTGCCGACCTGGTAGATCCCGCAGGGTTCTGCGGGGTGTTAAAACTCTGGGGTTTGTTCTGGTACTTGGCCATGGCCAGTTGCCACCGCGCCTGGCCGGTGGAATCGGGTTCTGCAGCGGGTTCAGCTGCGGCGATGCGTTCATCCGCAAAGCCCTGGGCAATGGCATCATCGACGGTCAGCCAGGTCTCCGCGGCCATCAGGGCGGCCAGTTCGGCGCGATCCA
>JANOGQ010000459.1:0-5877 GCA_031406105.1 Lysobacterales bacterium
CGGTCATTTTTTCGACTACCTCAGCATAGGCTTCCGCTGAGGTAAGCACTTCTATAGAGCCATCATCCGCCGTAACAATGTCATCAGCACCTGCTTCCAGAGCCACTTCCATGACTTTATCCTCGCTTACCCCAGGAGCGAAATTCAAAACACCCACTTTGGTAAAAAGATAGCCCACGGAACCGTCAGTACCGAGGTTGCCGCCATGCTTGGAGAATGCATGTCGTACTTCGGCCACCGTGCGATTGCGGTTGTCAGTCAGGCACTCCACCATAACGGCAACGCCACCCAGGGCGTAACCTTCGTAGCGAATTTCCTCGTAAGACACACCCTCCAGCTCACCCGCCGCCTTCTTGATAGTGCGCTCGATGGTGTCTTTGGGCATGTTGACCGCATTGGCCTTGATTATGGCCAGCCGCAGGCGCGGATTAGCATCCGGGTCGCTGCCGCCCTCGCGGGATGCTACCGATAACTCACGATTGACGCGGGTGAAGACTTTGCCTCGCTTGGCGTCAACTTTGCTTTTACGGTGCTGGATATTGGCCCATTTACTGTGTCCGGCCATGGGATTTCTTCCTTTATCGATTTGCTCAATTTTTTTTGGGGTTAAACAAACCGGCGATTTTATCACGAACCGGATTGACGGCGCGCCAGCTCAGAAACGAATGGGTCAGCAACAAACTTTTCACAACAAAATCCTGTTTTGCCAACGTGCGCGGATCAAGCGGTCGGCAGAAATCACCAACAAGGCAAACCAGATACAGCCGAATGCTACAGCATGCCCCTGGGTGAAGTTTTCACCATACAAAAACACCGCCAACAGAAAAGTTAAGGTCGGTGAGATGTACTGGAAAAAGCCCAATGTGCTGAGTGACATGTGATGAGCGGCCACATTGAACCAGATCAAAGGCAAAATGGTGACCAGGCCGGATAGTGCCAGAAGAAAATCCAGCTGTACGGAGACTTGTCCAAACGCAAGACCACCATGAATGTGCTGCCAAACCAGGTAAATGACTGCGGGCAGGCTCAACAACAGGCCTTCCCACAACAGGCCTGTCATGGATCCGACACCCAGCAATTTGCGGATCAGCCCATAGGCCCCGAAGCTGATGGCCAGCCCCAGAGAAATCCACGGCGCAACACCCAGATACCATGTCAGATACGCAGTTCCCATGGCGGCTACCAGCACCGCACTGATTTCCAGCGGACGCAATCGTTCATGCAGAAACAGAAACCCTAACAACACATTCACCAGCGGATTGATGAAATAACCGAGGCTGGTCGCCAGCACCTGATCATGGCTTACTGCCCATACGAAAAGCAGCCAGTTCACCGCCAGCACCAGTCCGGACAACAACAAACCGAGAATCTTCCGGAGGGGCAATTGCATTTGCGTAAAGAACGCCTTGCCATCCCGCAGCAGCAGAAATGCGGCCAACACCGGTAATGACCAAAGTACCCGGTGAGCGATGATTTCCAATGGTGAAACAGCAACCAGCCACTTGAAATAAACCGGCACCACACCCCAGGTGATGAACGCAGCCAAAGCTGCAATTGCACCCTGCCGGGAATGGTCGGTCCCGGCTTTCATCTTTTCTATCCTTTGGCCAGAGTCTGAATGTGCAATTCCTTGACCTGCGCAGCTGGGACTTCAGAAGGTGCAGAGGTCAACAGACATTGCGCAGTGGTGGTCTTGGGGAAAGCAATCACATCGCGGATTGAATCTTCGCCAGCCATCAATGCGCTTATGCGATCCAGGCCAAAGGCGATGCCCCCATGCGGCGGTGCGCCATAGCGCAATGCTTCCAGCAAGAAGCCAAACTTCAACTCCGCTTCATCAGGCTTGATGCCCAACAGTTCGAACACGGCCTGCTGCATGGCAGGATTGTGGATACGAATTGAGCCGCCACCAATTTCTGAACCATTCAGCACCATGTCATAACCCTTGGACAATGAACCCGCAGGGTCTTTGCGCAAGGCTTCTGCCGCACTTTCAAGCGGGGCGGTGAAAGGATGGTGCATCGCCATGTAGCGGCCGGATTCACCATCCCATTCAAACATGGGAAATTGGGTCACCCACAAGGGTTGCCAGCCTTCATTCACCAGCCCGAGGTCAAGCGCTGTGCGCACTCGCAACTGGCCC
This sequence comes from Lysobacterales bacterium, assembly GCA_031406105.1. Classification (GTDB taxonomy): domain Bacteria; phylum Pseudomonadota; class Gammaproteobacteria; order Xanthomonadales; family SZUA-36; genus JAWXBM01. The sequence goes on from JANOGQ010000459.1 coordinate 2,144, forward strand.
ATGAAATTGCTCACTGACTGCCACTCGCCGGCACCGAAGAACAACAGATCACCCGACCGAACAGCCGTAGCCGCCGCAATTCCGAGCCAGGCTTTCTCGTCCAAAAACTTGGCAATCGGTGACTGCAGACCTGCGAGGCCAGCAGTAACGTCATTGACCTTGATCCAGGCCAGGCCTTTGGCTCCATAACGGGCCACATACTGGGTGTAGTCATCAATCTGTTTGCGCGACAACTCTGCCCCACCGGGGATTTTCAGGGCGGCCACCCGGGATGCGGGATCGCTGGCCGGGCCGGAAAACACTTTGAATTCAACATGCGCTACATGCTCATCCACAGAAGCCAGTTCGCCAGGAATTCGCAAATCAGGTTTATCAGAACCGAAGCGATCCAAAGCTTCACGCCAGGTCAGCCGCGGAAATGGTTTCGGCAGTTCCACCTGCAGGGTGTCGCGAAACACGTCGCGCATCAGATTCTCAGCCAGCTGCTGAACGTCTGTTTCTTCCACAAACGACATTTCTATATCAAGCTGGGTGAACTCGGGCTGCCGATCAGCACGCAAGTCTTCATCGCGGAAACAGCGGGCGATCTGGTAGTAACGGTCCATGCCCGCCATCATCAGTAACTGCTTGAACAACTGTGGCGACTGCGGCAATGCGTAAAACTGGCCAGCATGCACCCGGCTGGGAACAAGATAATCACGAGCACCCTCCGGCGTGGCCTTGGTGAGTATGGGGGTTTCCATCTCAGTGAAGCCCAGCGGGTCCAGATTGTTGCGAATGGCTTTGTACAATTTCGCACGCAGTTTGAGGTTGCGCTGCATGCGTGGCCGGCGCAAATCCAGATAACGGTACTTCAGCCGCACTTCTTCGCCATCTTCATCAGTCATCATCAACGGCATTGGGGCTGAAGTGTTCAGCAATTCCACCTTCCGGGCGACGATTTCGAAACGTCCGGTGGCCATGGCCTCGTTCCATTGGCTTTCCGGCCGCATACGGACCTGGCCGCTAACCCGAACACAGTATTCGTTACGCAGCGCTTCTGCGTCGGCAAATGCGGCGCTCTCAGGTTCTGCTACCACCTGCACAATGCCTGCCACATCGCGCAAGCCAAGGAAGATCAGGCCACCGAGGTCACGCCGCCGGTCTACCCAACCACAAAGGGTCACTTCCTGGCCCACCAGTTGGTCGCTGATTTCGCCACACAAATGCGTCCGCATGTTTGATAACTCCTGGAATTCTGTTTTAGGCCGTCAAGGAAATTCCGACGTCTTCAGTGCCTTGTCAAGTGCTGGTGGCTTGCGGGCTGCTGGGTTTGGCGGATTTATCCGCTTTCACAGCACTGCTGGCATCGCTGCCTTTGCTTTCACTGCCCGAGCTGCCACCCGAGCTGCCACCTGAACTGCTGGCCGAGCTGCTTTCCGAGCTGCTGGCGGATTCGCTTTTTGCTGGCTTGTCTGAACCAGTATCGACCAGATTGCGCTGATTGGATTTCTTGAAGTCGGTTTCATACCAACCGGCTCCCTTCAGGCGAAAGCCAGCCGCGGAAATCAGGCGCTTCAATGCGTTTTTACCGCACTCGGGACAATCGGCCAAAGCGGGATCATTCATGCGCTGCAACTTCTCCAGCTCATGTCCACAAGACTGGCAACGATACTCATAAATCGGCATTTTGGGCTCCTGGCGCTCCGTCCCGCTGCGTAGCCAGGGAAGCTCTGAAAAATTGATCCTCGAATGAGCAGAGCACGCAAAACAAAAAGTGTGATTTTTGTTTTGCTTCATTTTCAATGATTTGCAATCATTGAAAATGGCGGCACATCCTTGTACCGCGGCAACTCTGAACAAATCAGAGTTGCCTTGGCTTTGCTTAACGGGAAATTATAGGCGATGCCCAATCAAATGGGGTCGCTTTCAGTATTTTTCTACGCCTTCGCATTGTCCGGAACTGCTAACATGAGGGAAAACTTAATCTCTGAACATACCCAAGCGAGATGTTTCCCATGTCACGAATTTCACTGACCAGACTGCAGCTTGTCTTTATGCTGCTTTTTTCAACTTTGCTGCTGCTCGCCTGTGAGGGCTCAAAGCCTGCGGAGCAGGAGCAAGCTGCTGTAACTGCCCCGCCAGGGCCATCCCCGGCTGTTGTGGCCGCTGAACCCGAACCTTCGCGTTACGATATCTATGCAACCGTTCGATTGACGGCCGACTTGAGCCACCTGACTGAAAACCAGCGAAAAATGATCCCTCTGTTGATCGAAGCTTCGGCCATCATGGACGATCTTTACTGGAAGCAGACCTACGGCGACAAATCCAGTTTATTGGCCAACGTCGAAGATCCGGCTCAACGCCGCTTCGCCGTCATCAATTATGGGCCATGGGACCGATTGGCCGCCGATAAGCCTTTCATCGAAAGTGCTGGCGAGAAGCCACTGGGCGCACAATTCTACCCCGAAGACATGAGCAAAGAGGAATTCGAAGCCTGGCAGCAAACGGGTAAAGAAGGACTTTACTCAATTGTCACTCGCGATGCTGATGGCCAGTTGCAACTGGTGCCTTACAGTGTAGCGTTTGCCGATGAATTGGGGCAGGCCGGCATTCTACTCCGCCAGGCAGCTGAACTGGCTGAGGATCCCGAGTTTGCCAACTATCTTCTGATGCGCGCCCATGCGCTGGAAACTGATGATTACCAGCCTTCTGACATGGCCTGGATGGACATGAAGAACAATCCCGTCGAATTGGTGATCGGTGCGATCGAAACCTACGAAGACCGGCTCTATGGCTATCGGGCTGCTTACGAAGGCTATGTGTTGATCAAGGACATGGCCTGGAGCGAACGCCTGGCCCGTTTTGCCCAGTACCTGCCGGAACTGCAAACTAACCTGCCGGTGCCGGATGAATACAAACGGGAAAAGCCAGGCGCCGATGCCGACCTGAACGCCTATGACGTGGTGTATTACGCGGGCCACTCCAATGCCGGTTCAAAAACCATTGCCATCAACCTGCCCAATGACGAACAGGTCCAGTTGGAAAAAGGCAGTCGGCGCCTGCAATTGAAAAACGCCATGCTGGCCAAATACAACCAGATCCTGTTGCCGATCGCGGATATGCTGATTGCCGAAGATCAGCGCCAGCACATCACCTTCGAATCGTTTTTTGGCAACACCATGTTCCATGAAGTAGCCCATGGTTTGGGTATCAAGAACACCCTGGGTGGCAGTCAAACCGTCCGCCAGGCATTAAAGGAATATGACTCAGCGCTGGAGGAAGGTAAAGCCGACATCCTGGGTCTCTACATGGTGCAGCAACTGCGCGAAAAAGGTGAAATCACCGAAGGCCAGCTGATGGATGATTACGTCACTTTCATGGCGGGAATCTTCCGCTCGATCCGTTTCGGTGCTTCCAGCGCGCATGGCCAGGCCAACATGATCCGCTTCAATTTCTTCGAACAGGCTGGTGCCTTCAGCCGTGATCCGGACAGCGGTAAGTACCGCATCAATGTGCCGGTTTTCGAACAGGCGGTCGCTGATCTGAGCCGCACTCTGCTCACTTTGCAAGGCAATGGTGATTATGCTGTGGTTGCAGATTTTGTCAGGACTATGGGAAGTATCTCTGCACAATTGCAAGCTGATCTTGATCGGCTGGCTGCCGCCAGTATTCCGGTCGATATCGTGTTTGAACAAGGCGTGGAGGTGCTGGGGCTGGCGCAATGATTCGATGCTGGCCAGGCATTTCGCCAG
>JANOGQ010000002.1:0-2743 GCA_031406105.1 Lysobacterales bacterium
CCTGCAACTGATCAATGGCGCTGAGTTCGGATTGCATCGGAGTGAAGCCGGCCTGATCGATGGCTTCTTCATTCATGCAGGCAGCGAAATAGTCCCCGAGCTGGGCTTGGATGGCCGTGCGGTCCTGGTGGTTTTTGGACAGGTCCTCGAGTATGCCCCAGAGGTAGCGCTGATTATCCACATAAAGTTTGCCGTAAGTGCTCCAGCTGGCCTGGTCCTGCGGAATCGGGTTGTTCCTGATCCAGCCGCCACAAGAATACTGGTAGAGGTCTGCACAGGGATCTGCGCTGCGGTCCATGGCATTCAGGTCCAGGCTGGGGGTGTAAGGCAGGGAAGTTGTAGCCTGCTCCTTTGCCACAGCGGGTTTTTGTGCCGAGTCAGCAAGCGCAAACTGACTGAGTGTCAGAAAAAACAGGGATGCAACTACCCGCGTCGATGATGGGAGCTTGAACATAAAGGATTCTCTGGCTGAATGGTTAAAATGGCGATGATTATGCATGTCTGTTGCTACCATGGCCAACAGCGCAGAGCTGCAAAGAGTCCCGGCTGCAATGGATTGCTTAATCTTGAGCAGCAGCGCTTGCCTGCCACTGGCCGAAAGGACAGTAAATTCCTGGCTCCGCCAGCGGTGTGAGCAGCGCGGCCGCCAGAATCTCGGCCCACTTGAGGGCGCCGGCCGCATCGCTGACCAGATCTTGTCGCACTTCTATGCCCACATGCGGAATGCCACGGCGTTCTGCATGAAAATCGATGGTGAAATCGTGCGGGTGACGGCCCGAGTAGGGCTGGTTGTCACCGATGCACAAGCCCTCCATTTGGCGCAATTGCTGCATCATGGGAATCGCAATGCGGGGATCCTTGTCCCACATCACGCCGATCTGCCAGGGGCGTTGCAACCCATTGAACACCGGCGTACAGGTGTGGATGGACAGCAAGGCTGGAGTAACTCCGGCGGCCTGTAAGTGGTCCAGTCGCTCGCTGATGGCCGCATGATAAGGCTGGAAAAATGTTTCGATGCGCATGGATTTCTGCGGTTCATCCACAATTGCATTGCCAGGAATCACAACGCCATCGCTGATGGGCGGAAAGGCCGTGGCATCATCCGGCTGACGGTTGAGATCGATAACCAGACGCGAATATCCACCCAGGATCAGCGGCGCATCCAGCAGATCTGCCAGCCCACGAGCCAGATCGGCGGAACCAATATCCCAGGCAATGTGCAAGTCCAGGGACGCAGCATCCAGTCCCAGTTGTTGAAAAACCTGTGGTATTTCACGGCTGGCGTGATCCGCAACCAGCAACAGGGGTGCCTTTCCCGAATCATTGTAGATGGTGTAGGGCGGCGGGTCTGCGGGGCCAGTTAAGGCGGTGGCCAAAATCTTAGGCAAAGTTGTAGGCAAAGTCACAGGCTTGGCGGGATTGAGTGTTGGAGAATCAGGGCCGTGCATGAATTTTTTTATCCAGTGGCTGGTGCTGTGAAGCGATTGTCCAGCGCCAGCGTCAGGGTTTCAAGTCTGCATAGCACTATCGGTCTGGCTTGCGCGCCCTGCAAAGGCGCACTCATAATGCCCGGAGAAGCTATCAGGGAGTATGCCCGCAGGGCCCTATCGTGAAAACAGTTGTCATCAATTCCCGCGACCACAGCCCGGCACCTTTTTTGCGCGGCATCATGATTCGGGCTTTGCTGGATGCCGGGATGAGTTTTGAAGACGCGCTGAATCTGGCGGCCAATATTCGCGACCAGGTGGCCGATAAAGATTCAGTAAGCACCTCCCAGTTGCGCAAGATGGTGCTGGCATCGCTGAAAAAGAACGAGCAGATTGACGTTCTGGAGCGCTATTCCGCACCGCCTGTAGCACCGTCGCGCATCGTGGTGCATAGCCAGAGTCAAGCGGCCAGCGCGTTTTCACGTGGACAGCACATCCGATATCTGCAATCCAGCGGCGTTCGGCCGGAAGACGCCGAGCGAATTACCAGCTTGCTCTACGAACAAATGCTGGCCGCTGGTATCAAGGACATCAGCAGTGGCCAGCTGGCTTATCTGACTTACCTGTGTCTGCTGGATGAATTGGGTCCACAGGCTGCCAGGCAATACCTGGCCTGGTCGGAGTACCAGCGCAGCAATCGACCGCTGCTGTTGCTGATTTGTGGTGCCGTGGGCAGTGGCAAAAGCTCCATCACTACGGAACTTGCGCACAGGCTGGACATCGTCCGTACCCAGTCAACTGACATGTTGCGCGAAGTGATGCGCACGATAATTCCCAGGAAATTGCTACCGGTGTTGCACTGCTCCTCTTTTGATGCCTGGAACACTATTCCGGTTCAGGACAAGAAAAAGCGCAGCAAGGACTTGTTGATCGCTGGTGGTTACCGCAGCCAGGCAGAGTTGCTGTCGGTGGCCTGCGAGGCGGTTCTGGATCGCGCTGTACGCGAAAATTCCCCCATCATCCTCGAAGGGGTGCATGTTTATCCCGAACTGGTACATCGTTTGCCGAAGAAATCCGATGCCATCGCCGTGCATGTGACTTTGGCTGTGCTGGGCAAGCAGCAATTGCGCAGTCGTTTGCGCGGTCGTGGCGCGAATGAGCCCTTACGCCAGGCGCGTCGGTACCTGCACAAGCTGGATTCCATCTGGCGGCTGCAGGCCTTCCTGGTCAGTGAAGCTGAGCGCAACGATACGCCCGTGATACCCAATGATGACAAGGAAGCGGCTATTTTTCAGATCATCGGCGCGGTGAAGAAA
>JANOGQ010000023.1:0-1526 GCA_031406105.1 Lysobacterales bacterium
TCGCGGGCGTAGCGAATGGCATTCACCTTGCCTTCAAAACCGCGTTCACCAAAGCCACCGGGCACCAGGATGGCGTCAACCTCATCCAGCTGACTCAAATCACCGGACTCCAGGCCATCAGATTCAATACGCTTGAGATTAACGTGAATGCGCTGGCGTAAACCGCCATGAGCAAGGGCTTCAGTCAGCGATTTGTAGGCATCAGCATGTTCAACATACTTGCCCACCATTGCCACCGTCACTGAAAAACGCGTGTTCATGCTGCGATCAACCACCTCACGCCAGTCATCCAGGCTGGCAGGTCCGCACTGCAGGTTGAGTCGTTCCACGACGATGTCGTCGAGGCCCTGCTCGTGCAGCATCAGGGGAATGTCGTAAATGCCGTTTTTGGCGTCCAGCGCAGAAATCACCGCCTTCATCGGAACATTCGTGAACAGGGCGATCTTGCTGCGCTCCGCCTCGGTCAGTGCAATTTCAGAACGGCACAGCAGCACATCGGGCTGTATGCCGATGGAACGCAGCTCTTTTACCGAATGCTGGGTGGGCTTGGTTTTGATTTCGTTGGCAGCGCGCAAATACGGCACCAGCGTCAGATGCATGTACATGGCATTACGGCCGTATTCCACACCCAACTGGCGAATGGCCTCGAGAAAAGGCAGAGACTCGATATCACCCACGGTGCCGCCGATCTCGATCAATGCCACGTCATAACCTTCAGCAGCATGATTGACCCAGTCCTTGATCTCATCGGTGATATGTGGAATCACCTGCACCGTGGCACCGAGGTAATCACCGCGCCGCTCTTTCATGATGACATTGTTGTAAATCCGGCCAGTGGTGCAGTTATTCAGCTGGCTCATGCGGGTGTGGATGAAACGCTCGTAGTGGCCAAGGTCGAGATCGGTTTCGGCACCATCCTGGGTGACAAAAACTTCACCGTGCTGGTAGGGGCTCATGGTGCCCGGATCCACATTCAGATAGGGATCCAGCTTGACCATGGTGACCTTGAGGCCGCGAGATTCGAGAATTGCTGCGAGCGAAGCTGCAGAAAGCCCCTTGCCCAATGAAGAGACTACGCCGCCGGTAACAAAAACGAGAGATGCCATGCCAGAACCTGTTCTTTGCCTGATAGTAAAAAAAGGGTGCGGAAGTTCTGGAAGAACATTTTAGCCCAAGCTCCGCCCAGTTGCTGCAACTTTAAAAATTAAATTCGCCGGAAAGGCGGCAGGCCGCACCAATGCTTGATTCCCGGCCGGAGTTATTTTTTTGCACGGCGTCCTGCCTTGAAATTCCGGGACAAACCGGCGAACATCGCGCAAGCTTGGCGCCAATAACGGCCAGGACGCAAGCAACGGAATCCAATGAGTAATCAATACCAGGCCAGTGACATTGAGGTCCTGACAGGGCTTGATCCGGTCAGACGCCGGCCAGGCATGTACACTGACACCACACGGCCCAACCACCTGGCCATGGAAGTGATAGACAACAGCGTTGACGAAGCCCTGCCTGGCATGGCCAGCCAGGGC
>JANOGQ010000072.1:0-4033 GCA_031406105.1 Lysobacterales bacterium
GACCGTTATTTCGATTATGACACCAGCTATAATTTCAAGGATCGGGATATCGCTGTTTATGGCCCGGCGGTAGATGAAATGCTGGCCTACTTTGAGCAGTTCTGGAGCAGCCCCAGATCGGTAGCTGTGCAGCATTTGCGCGATGTTGCCAAGCGTTTGCTGAAAACGGCCCCGCAACCCGTGCAGGATTATGAACCCCATCCACGCTTGTTACCTCTGTTGGAACAAGTCAAGGACGAGAATTACATCCGCCAGCAATTTGTAGCACCGGCATTTGCGGTTGCGCGGCTGGAATACTTTTCCGACCTGCCGCGCAAACAGGCTTTTCCAGAAGATGCTCCGAGGCGCGACATCACTGCTGAGCTCAATCAGTTACTCAATTCTGCCGAGCATTCTATTGTTATTCAGTCACCTTACATGGTGCTGTCACGCCGGGCGCGCGAGTTGTTCGCGGAGCTTCGTCAGCAAAACCCCGATATCGAGCTGGTGTTTTCCACCAATTCACTGGCTTCGACTGATGGCAATACGGTTTATGGCAACACCCACAAGCAGAAACAGCGCTATGTCAAAAAGCTTGGCTTCCACATGTACCAGTTCAAACCTTTTCCGGCAGATGCACCGGAGTTTTTCCCACGCTGGCCTGAGCTGATCGCTGAAAAAAAAGCGGGTATCGAAAGCCAGGCTGTTGTTTCCGGTGATGGTTCCACCATCAGCTTGCCGGCGCCGCGGGTTGGCCTTCATTCCAAGTCCTTCGTGGTGGATGGAAAGATAGCTATGGTAGGTTCGCACAATTTCGACCCACGTTCTGAAGACTTCAATGCCGAGAATGGCCTGATCGTGTGGGATGCAGCGTTTGCGCAAGCACTCGAGGCCCTGATTCGCCGCGATATAGAGCCACAGAACAGTTGGGTTGTGGCGATGCTGCCTGATGATGAGCTGGTCAGCGATGACATCCCGGTCAACTACACAGTTATGGACTCCAGCACCTTTGCGCGAGGCCCGACCTCGAGTTTTGAATTGATACCGGGCCGGCAGGTTGTAGCGCCGGATGCACCTGAGTTTTATCAGAATTACTATCCGGTTGGCAGTTTTCCGGAGGTCGTGCGTACCCGCCGGCAGTATCTGGTGCTTTTTCTGGGCTCCATGTTCGGATTCCTCGAGCCGATTTTGTAATGCTGGCTGCAGGAGTAAACTCGGCAGAGATTTTTATTGAACTTGTTCTGCATAAGCGTGCTTGAGCTTATGCGGGCATTGCTGGCAGGAATATTTGCGCATGATAAAACCGCATAAAGACAGCATCGAAGCACTGTTTCCCGCCATCTTGCAGCATCGGGAATACGGTGACGGCTCGATTAACGAAAGTCTGTTCCGGCTGGTCAAGGCCATGCAGGCTGATGTTTCGATAGCCAACAAAGTTCAGGTGGACAGCATTACTACGGTGGGAGGTTATCAACCCAACGTGGTCTTACATGAACATTGTGCAGACGATCCGGTGTGGCAGACATTTCTCACGAGCATCGTCGAGCCGTCGGTGGCCGCTTACATGGCGGGGCACCAGAAAATGGTTGGCTGGCCGTTGCCGGGCAGCACCTGGCAGATCAAAGCCAGCTGGGCGGTTCTGTATCCGCCAGCTGCGTACCAGGCACCGCACCTGCACCGCGATATTTCATGTGTGCTGGCGTATTACGCCCGGGTACCGGTGCGGCCGCGCCCTGAAGGCGCGATTGGTTTCATCAATCCGCACCTTGAATCCACTTTCCCGGTGAAACAGAACTGGCCTTATGACCGTCATTATTTCCCGATGAACGGCACTTGCCTGATATTTCCCGGCTGGTTGCAGCATTTCGCGCATCCGCATTTTTCCAGCGACGAGGAACGCCTGATGTTTTCGCTGGATATTGTTTTCCACCCACCCGGCTAGGCGGTAGTCCCTAGCGGGCCAGGGCCATTGGAAGCTCTTACCGCCGTTGGGCCACTTCGAACTGAATCCGGTGGTCAGGTCGGTTGCAAGTAAGTTCTGCACGGTTCAAACACAGGAAATTGATCGAGCAGCTGTTCTGCCCAGGCCATACCAGCACGAATATCGGTAGCCCGCTGCGTACGCCCACGCGCCAGAGTGCGCTTGCGGTTGAAGGCCGAGTAGGGTTCGTCTGGCTTTTTGGAGTAGCCCGTCGCAATTTCCGGCCAGGCCTGCAGAATCTGTGATTGTGATTGCATCAGGCCGAAGAAGGATATCAGCCTGACCAAAACATTTTCCGGCTCAGCGAGGAACGATTCAAAGTCCAGCAACAGACAACGATCTGCATGCTGTCGCAAGGCTTGCAGTAAGAGAGCCATGCAACTCAGCCAGGAAATCACCGCCAGTTGCACTTCGGAGAACTCAGTGATTTCGGCAACCTGCAATGAAGTGCCCGTCATTCGCCGCCAATCCTCCAGCCGTGCTGCAGCATGACCACGCAGATCCTGCGCCGGTGTTTGTCTGCCGAGCATGCCTGCCAGGTAACTTTCCAGTGGCACAAAGAGCAGCAGGCTTCTGGACTGGGGCGCCCGTTTCAGCAACGGCAAAATCAGGTTATTACAGGTGCTGGTGGCCTTGATCATGCTGATTTGACCGGGCCGGAAAACCCGGCCATGGGCAGCCAGGGCCAGTTCCAGCATCTGCACCCATTGCCCATTTGCGCTTGCGGGCAAGCTGGCAGCCAGCTGGCGCAAGCTCAATGGCTCCCGCACGGGCAGTACTTCGGTGCTGGCGGCCAGGGCGCGCGAGATCAGGGTAGAACCGCAATGCCCGATGTGGAAGATGAAATGAGCGTTTGGAGGACCTTTCGCATGAGCCAGGCTTTGTATCTGCGCCAAAGGCACTGAGTAAGGCATCGTCGCCTGGTTTTCCCCAACAGAAAGCAAACGCTGATCAAGAAAGCTGGCAGCACGAAACTGCGCTTCAGAAAGTTGCAGCCACTGGCTGGTTTGAGTGATGGGATCCAATGCATACAAATGCCAGGTGGCAGCTTTCATCAATGCGCTAAGGGCTGGTAGGGAGCTCGCGCCTGCAATTAGTTTTGAAACAGTCATTTTGATCCGTGCAAAAAGGCCAGCGTATTGCCGTAGATTTTTTGCTCAGAACATGAACTGGGTTGATCAGGCTCCCGGCGCCTGATAACTCAGCCCCCGCAGTAAAATCCAGATGCCAGGCAACAGCATGCACAAGCCCAGGGCGGAGAGCTCAAACCAGCGCCAGGGGCCGGCTTCCAGCCCAAGCAGCAAAGCACCGGTCAGCATCAATGCAGCGCCTGCCATTACCCGTAAACTGCGGTGGTGGGAGTGTTCAATGTCCCGCCGCAAGGCCGCCAGGTCGCTGGAATCCAGTCGGGAAGTCAGCTTGCCTGTGGTAGCTTGTCGCAGATAATCATGCAACAGGCCAGGCATTTCGGGGGCTTTGCTGAGCCAGTCCGGTAGCCGCTCCCGCAGATCTTTGGCGGTCTGGTCCAGGCCATGTTTCTCGCGCATGATGGCCTCCAGCTCAGGTTTGGCAACTTCCAGTACATCCAGCTCCGGGTAAAGATCACGCCCCAGGCCCTCGATGTTAAGCAGGGTTTTCTGCAGCATGATCAATTGCGGCTGGATATTAAGCTTGAATCGATAAGCCACCTGGATCAATTTCAGCATCAGCTGGCCGAAGGAAATCTCGTTCAGTGGCCTGGCGAAGCTGGGCTCGCCAACTGCCCGCACTGCAGCTTCCATCTCATCTACTCGTGTGTCAGGCGGCACCCAGCCCGCATCGATGTGCAACTGCGCCACGCGGAAGTAATCGCGGTTGAACAGTGCTACGAAATTCTCAGAAATGAAGTACAGGTCTTTGGGAGTCAGGCTGGCGACAATACCAAAGTCCAGGGCGATGAAACTGGCATCGGCGGGATTGCTGACATCCACAAAAATATTGCCCGGGTGCATGTCGGCGTGGAACAGGTTGTCACGAAACACCTGGGTGTAGAACACCCGAATGCCGCGCTTGGCCAGCCGCTCAAGATCAACA
>JANOGQ010000081.1:0-3860 GCA_031406105.1 Lysobacterales bacterium
GGTATGAATGAGACCAGGTACCTGATCAATCAGATCGCCCAACAAGCGAGCCAGCCCCGCGGACTGGATTGCCTTCCCGAAGCAGTTGGCCGTCACGATGGGCTCACCACGTTGGTAAAACCATAGCCAGCGCCGGCGAAGAATTCCTTCACGCTGTCACGTGCCTTATGGGGCGTCACCGCCGCCGCTACCAGAACGCCGACCAGCATGGCGGGGCCGATGAGACGGCTGCCGTAAGCTGGGTCGCGCGAACCATCGCTCAGGCTCCCGTGCGCTACCGCAGCTGCACTGCGACCTTACCGAGGACCCCGCTGCCCGGCTTTCAGCGCAGGAATGAGAAACGGGTCAGTCGCGTCGATCCGCGTTGGCTGCGATTGATCCGGCCCAGGCGCTCACGCATGCGCTTCATCAATTCGTGCTGCTTGGCTTTGAGCCAATCCTCACGGGTCACGTCCTTGTTACGCAGACGATCTTCTGAATCGCGGTACGCGCAGAAGTCATCGTAGGCTTCGAGCTGGTGCGTTATTTCGCGCGCCACCAACTCGATCATGATGGCATCGTCGATCAGCCCGATCACCGGCACATCATCGGAAATCAGGTCTTGCGGATTGTGGAAGTAGGCCAGCGCGCTGACGACGTCGATGCGCTCCTGTCCATCCAGTGGCCATTCCGGGTCTTCCAGCATGGCGATCATGGTCGCCAGGCGGTCCAGGCGATCGCGCACGAACAGCGGTGCCTTGGAAAGGTCGACGCCGTCCAGAACCTCGCGTGCTTTCTGGATGATTTCCTGTTCGGATGCGTTATCGGCCACTTCCTGTGCCTTGTTCATGACATCGCGGAAGTAGGCAATATCGTTGTCGTCAAGTGAGAAACTGATTTCGATAGGCATGGCAATTCTTCCTGATTTGAGTATTGGGCTGATTTTAGCGTTGTTTTATGCAGCGCGCTGCAAACGCCGGGAGGGTTTTATGATAAGGCATATTGGCGGTGGAGTGTAAGACGTTTACCGGGTGTGGCTTCCCAACTCAGTCAGGCGCGACCTGTTTCGGTGTGCTCAGCCGAATCGCGGCCAGGTAAAGCACGCCAAAAACGAGTATTCCGAGGATCAAAGGCAGCGATTCATGTTTGATGAGTTCCACCATTGCTGCGGGGTTCGCCATCAGATCAGCACCCGGGTGCTTGAGGAATATGGATTCGCTGAACCGGGCGAGTATCCAACACCAGGCAAATGCACCGGCAATCGTCACCAGGCTGAACACCCGAAAATCCATGCGAATAATTCCGGCTGGTATGGAAATGACGTGACGTACCACGGGCAACAGCCTGGAAAAGAACACGCCACTAGCCTCGTACCGGTGCACCATGTGCTCAGCGCGATCGATGCTTGCCGGCGTGATGTGCACCCATTTTCCGTAACGCTGTATCACGGCTCGACCCACACCCCGCGCAACCCAATAGGTTATGGACGCGCCCAGCCACGATCCAAAGGTTGCGGCCCCGACAACTCCCCAGAAGCTCATCTGGCCCTGGGTCGCCCAATAAATCGCTGGCGGAATGACCAATTCGCTTGGCACCGGAAAAATGGAGCTTTCCATGGCCATCAGCACAACCACGCCGAGGTACCCCCAGTCGCTGAGCAGCTCGAACCAGAAAATGATTAGTCCACTAAACATTTTCCTGCGCCAACGGAATTGGGCGACAAATCATGAAACAGCATGTCAGCTGTTTCAGGAAACGTGAGTTTCGAGAAGTACGTCAGGTGTCCAGACTTCTTCGACTGATGATATCTGACGCCAGCAATGCCTGGCTTTGTTCATCCAGAACCTGCGTGATGGACCCGGACATGGCTGCGAGCCCTGAGTTGATGAACAGCAAGGGAATGGCGATGCCCAAACCCAGTACCGTGGCGATCATTGCCTGCCCGATACCGTGGGCCATCAATCGCGGATCGCTCGAACCGGATGCAGTGATGGCATGGAACGTGATGATCATGCCAATTACCGTACCGATCAAACCCAGCAAAGGTCCCGCCGCCACGGCGAGACGCAAGAATGCCTGGAAGCGCTCGATCTTGGGAATCTCTCTTAGTACCGCCTCGGAAAGCCGCAATTCTGCGAGCTCGGGATTCTCGACAACCATTCCTTCGCCGCGGAACGAGAGAATGACACGTCCGAGCGGGTTCTTGGTGGTGGGTTGGGCCAGGTTCTTGAGCTGGCTCATGACGGTACTGCGCGTCACGATCAGGTAGGCGAACTGGAACAGTGCCAGCACCACGCCGAGAACACCGACAAACACGATAACGTAGCCAACAACTTCACCATTCTTGATGCGCTCTATGGGGGTCGGCCTTTCCACGAAGCGGCTCAGCAAGGTGCCTCTCGCAGGATCCGCGATCGCTGAACGGTATTCAGTACCTTCCTTGGGAGCCTGCAGGTCCACCGCTATGGACCGCATCGATGATGGCAGTTCGCGCTCAAACATGGACAGGGCCTGTTTGGCGGGGATGTAGGAGAGGTAGTCCTCGCCGGCAACGGCGGTAAAGGGCCCAACCCGCACGACTTCCGTCTCGACCGCGGTAATACCATCGGTCTGCAACACGGGCGCTGTGAATCGCACCACTTTGCTGTTCTCGGTCATCTCGCGCTGCAACTCGAACCACATCCGTTCTAGCTCGACGATTGAGGGCAAGCTCTTGGCTGCCGCCATTCTCACCAGGAAGTCCACGCGGTCTTCCTCGCCCTCCGCGGCGGGGAACTGGACCGTCAACATCGACTGCTGCAATACATTTGCTGCGTCACCGGCAATCTGGCGTGTAACACCAAACAACTCACCGAGGTTGCCCTCATGCTGCCGCAGCAGTTGAGTCAGTTCGGCAATTCGCAACACGTTGGCGTCATACGACGAGTTCAGTGCGTTGCCCCTGGCTTCAGCTGTATTGCGGCGCGCCAACGCTTCACGAGCCAGCTTTTGTTGCTCCTGCAATTCGCCCCGGAAAGAAGCTTCACGCTGCTGATTGAGTTTGGCTTCTTTTTCCTTCAATTGCTGGACGGACTGGTTAAGGTCCGGAAGCGATACGGCAAAGAGCGCATCTATGAAAAAGATTTGCGTGCGACAACCACCATCGCCATTAGAGTCTTGCTACGAAGCGTCGTCAAAGCTGCACCTCACGCGGCGCTGGTACTGGCAGGATAACCAGGTCCGGCGCGATTTCCTTGGTGGCGACTTGAATTGCCCTTGCGATCTCTTTGGAATAGTCGTTCTCAACTACCCACGCTTTCGCAGACGCATCCCAGTAGCCTGCTTCTTCACCATCAACGGTGCGGTACACCAGTGTGACTCGACCGAGCCGGAGAAAATCGACATCCCGCCCGTCGTCCAGCTTGCCCTTGTATGAAACCATGTTTCGGCCATATTCAAGCTCGATCTGGTAAGCCTCCATCAACCGTCGATACCTCTCGCCGACTGAAGACTCTTCGGATTCCATCAGTTCGCGAATCCTGTTCATTCTATCGCTGCGTGAATCGGGGCTGGCCTGCGTGGGGTCCAGAAAAGGGAGGTCTGTGGCGATAAACTTTTCAATTCCTTCGAACATCCTTTGAACCAGGACGACCACTGACGCCGCCGTCGCATCGATATCCAGGAAATCCTGCTGGTACGTGGCCATTCTCTCCTGTTGTGCCTGGATATGCTGATTCAACTGTTCGTTGTATCGCGCGAAACCATCCCCTTCGGCCATGACTTGTGCATAGCGGTCTCCCGCGGTGTCAGCCGCGGAAAGCAGGGTAGTGTTGGCCCACAAGGCCACGCCCAACAACAGACCAACGGTGATCTGAAAATGCTGCTTAACTGTTGATGCTGAT
>JANOGQ010000095.1:0-14090 GCA_031406105.1 Lysobacterales bacterium
AACCGGGTCTTTCAAAGGCCGGTTGATACCCGCCGAGTAAATACCCTGACGTTTCAGCTCCGCACCCATGATGCTGGCGCCAATGATCATGCAGGTATTGTGCAGGCTGACGCACAGGATCCCGCGGCCATCGCGCCGGGCTGCGATCATATGTTCCATACCCCGCAACTCACCCATTTGGGCGATGCGCGATCTCTGCCTCGCCCAGGTCCAGGCTGTTTCAAACACGGCTTTTGCCAAGAAGACAAAGCTTGCCTTGAGTTGCCGCTGGATTTGCGCTTCATTCAGCTCCGGAAAGCAGCGCCGGAGGTTGCGTTGTGCAACTTTGCGGCGGCTGCCCATGGCGACACGCATCAGCCAGCCCAGTGGATGAGAAAGGAAGCGCACCAGCGCTGGCGGACTTTGTGCCAGCAGCCATAACAGCGCTACGGTCAGCCAGCCTGGCCAGTTGCTGGGGGCAAATGAAGGTCGGGGTCCGGGCTCGGTCAGCATCCGGCTATTGTTACCGTTCGGAGGCCAGAGTCCAAGCGCCTCTTTTCAGTGGCCAGTCCGGCGCAAGCAGAGATTGCTGCGCTGCGGGGTCTTTCTGGTCGGTGCAGCAGCGGTGTTATAATTTTTGCAACTCACCCTCAGCAGGAATAGCATCATCGTGCGCATGCTCTATTCTCTGGCTCTTTACCTGCTCTCACCCCTGCTGTTTCTCTATTTGCTGTTTCGCGGCTGGCGGGAGCGTGGCTACTGGCAACATTGGGGCCAACGACTGGGCTTTTGCGGCAGGCAATCCCGGCCCGGTGGTATCGTGGTGCATGCGGTGTCGATGGGTGAAGTCAATGCCGCTGAAGCACTGATTCGCCAGTTGATGCTCCTTTATCCAGACTTACCGTTGACTGTAACTTGTTTTACTCCTAGCGGCTCACGGCGCATACAGGCTTTGTTTGGCAATGCCGTAGCGCACTGCTATTGGCCGCTGGACCTGCCCGGTGCAGTGCGGCGATTTCTGCACCATACCCAACCGCGTTTGCTGATCATCCTGGAAACCGAGATCTGGCCCAACCTTTACGGGAAAGCGCGGCAACTGGGAATTCCGCTGCTGCTGGTCAACGCGCGAATTTCAAACCGAACCTTTGCCCGCTATCAGAAGTTTCATTCCCTGACCGCCGGGGCACTGGCTTGTACTAAAGGCATAGGTGCGCAAAGCGCCGGAGACCTGCAACGTTTCCTCTACCTGGGGGCACCTGCCAGCACCTCAAAGCGGACCGGCAACCTGAAATACGAGCTGCAACTGGCAGCGGATTTACCAGGCCTTGGACTAACATTAAGAGCAAGCTGGGGGCTGGCGCGGCCGGTGTGGCTGGCCGCCAGCACACGCGAGGGTGAGGAAGCCATTGTTCTGGCCGCTTTTCAGGAAGTGATGAACTCATTTCCCCATGCTCTGCTGGTCATCGTGCCTCGACACCCGCAGCGCTTTGAAGAAGTGGCCAGCCTGATTGCCCGCAGCGGTTTGACGTTCGCGCGTCACAGTGAACCAGCCGCCGGACTGGATTCGGTTTCCTGCTACCTGGTGGATGTCATGGGTGAGTTGCTGCATTTTTATGCCGCCTGCGATGTGGCTTTTGTAGGCGGCAGCCTGGCTGCAACGGGCGGGCACAATGTGCTGGAAGCGGCAGCGCTGGCGCGACCGGTGCTGGTAGGCCCCAACACCTTCAATTTTGCAGAGATCAGCCAGCTGCTGGTCGATGCTGGCGGCGCTTGGCGAATCAGCGACAAAGACAGCCTGCAGCGGGCGGTCGCTACCTTGCTGGCCGATCCGGCCCGGCGTTCAGGCATGGGCGCGGCCGGTCAGGCATTGGTATTGGCACAACAGGGCGCCTTAAGCCGCACCCTGGAAATGGTGGCCAAAACTATGGCCATTGAATAGCCAAATGCGGATCCGTTAAAGCCGGATCATTCCAGTAGCTGATTCACCACCGTCAGATCTTCCGAAGTCAACAGGCCTGCGGCGGCTTTGAGACGTAAATGATTGACGATATAGGCGTGGCGCGCCAGCGAGTTGTCACGTTGTGCCTGGTAGAAACGCTGTTCAGCAATCAAGACGTCAACAATGGTGCGGGTACCGACCTCAAAGCCCGCTTGGGTCGCATCCAGGGCGCTCTCAGCGGAGATCAGGGCCTGGCCGAAAGCCTGGACTTCCTGTATGCCGGCATTCACCGAACGGTAAGCATTTTGCGTCTGCCGCTCGGTTATACGCTGCTGATCATCCAGATCCTCGCCAGCGGCGTCCATCAGAAAACCCGCCTGGCGGGTTTGGGAGCTGACCCGACCGCCGGTATAGATAGGCACATTCAACTGCAAACCAATCTGTGTGTCCTGCACGCCCAGCGAGGTGGTGCCAATGGGCTGCTGGAAGTCATCACGGATCAGGTATTCATTGTTGGTAAAGTCGCTATAGCTGGCGACCAGATCCAGGGTAGGGAAATGTCCGGCACGCTGCAGGCGAACGTTGGCCTCGGCTACGTCATATCCTGCCCGCGCCGCCCGGACCTGCGGGTTGCTGGCCATGGCCATTTCTATCCAGGTTTCTGGATTGGGCGGATCCGGCTCCACCAAGGGCAGTTGTTCCCGCAGCTTGTCGAAGGACTCAAAATACTGGCCGGTTAACTCTCTCAGGCCCTCTTTGGAATCGGCCAGAATATTGCGTGCAACGATGGCACGGGCACGGGCATTGTCGTAGCTGGCACGGGCTTCATGCACGTCCGTTACGGCAGTCAGGCCCACTTCAAAGCGTTGCTCAGCCTGCTCGAATTGGCGCTGGAAGGCTGTTTCTTCAGCTTCCGCAAATATCACTCCATCGGTGAAGGTCAACACCTGGAAATAGTTTTCCGCCACGCGCAACAGAAAGTCCAGGAAAGCCAACTGGTAGAAGGCTTCGGCTTCAGTGATTTGCGAGCGGGCAATATCCAGCGATTCGTAATTGGCCTGACGGTACAGACTTTGCCGTAAGGTGACGCCCCAGTTTTCGTTGTCGATGTCATTGTCAGAAACCCTGGTTCCGCCCAGTTCGGTTTGAGCATCCCCGCGCGTCAGGCCTGCCTCCGCCGAAAATTGTGGCAACAAGTTGGACCAGGCCTGGGTTTTGTTTTCATCCACAGCTTCGCGACGGTAGCCGGCGGCACGCAGCCTCGGGTCATTCTCCAGGGCCAGGTCGTGTACCCCCACCAGGTCGATTGACCAGGCCGGTGCACAGGTCAAAGCGCTGGCCAAAACACCGGCCAAAACACCGGCAAGAGCCAAGGCCGATGGCCTCAAATTGTTCAACATGCAAATCTCCTGATTTTTCACTTGCACTGAAATTCGACCGCAATTGCGCCCACCTGGGACGCCTGCTGGCATTTCCTTAAAATTCAAAACCGGCTGCTGGTTCAGAGTTCTCCAGACGGGTCAGATCGGTTTCAAACAGGCTCTCTTCCTGCCACTCCATCAGGCCGCTGCGAGTCAACAACATCGCCTGCATCGCCGGTGACTCACCCCTTATGACGAACAATCGACCGCCTTGGTTAACCCAGCTGCGAAAAATTTCCGGAATGTTGGGCACTGAACCGGTCACAACCACCACATCATGCGCCAGTTCCGGTTGCCAGCCGCGCATCACATCCCCATGAAACAGCTCAACATTTTCTATTCCATGGTCTGCCAGGCGCAATTTTGCTTCGTCCAAAAGGTCCTGGTGGCAGTCTACACTGACCACATGATGCGCCAGACGGGATAAACAGGCTGCAGTAAAGCCGCTGCCGGTGCCAATTTCCAACACGCTTTCATCTTCCCGCAGCGCCAGAGCCTGCAACATGCGGCCTTCGATCTTGGGGCGCATCATATTCTGGCCATGGGCCAGGGGTATTTCCAGGTCTGCAAAGGCCAGCTTACGGTAGCGGATGGGAACAAAATCCTCACGGTGCAGGCTGTCCAGCACCGTCAATACCCGGGCGTCCAGTACATCCCAGGGACGGATTTGTTGCTCAACCATATTGAAGCGGGCTTGTTCGAAATTCATATTCACGCTCAAATATCCAAACTATTGGTCTGGCTGTTATTCTGGCTTTGATTCTAGCCTAAGTCGTGGCCTTGGTCATGACCACAATTCTGGCTCTTGGCCAGCAAAGCCCCGATGCAAACTTCGAAGGTTGATCATTCATAGTGTCAGCAGCAAGCCTGAAGCCCGCCGACCAACGGAAAAAGTGCCATTAGTCACAATTGCCAAGCCGCCTGCATTTCCGGCAGAAGCTCGTGTTATTAGCATTGGCCCGGTCTGGGAAGGGACGATATGATGCGGGCAGCCTGGCCACTCAGGGTAGCTGTCCGGGTAGCTTACCGGGTAGCTGTCCGGAAAACTGATGTTTCAGGAGTCATTGCGTGCAAGATACTTGCAGGGATACCGGTCATGAGCAGTGAAGTCAAACGTCTGGCCAGATTCAACGAGCTGGCT
This sequence comes from Lysobacterales bacterium, assembly GCA_031406105.1. GTDB lineage: Bacteria > Pseudomonadota > Gammaproteobacteria > Xanthomonadales > SZUA-36 > JAWXBM01. Next base: position 4,481 of record JANOGQ010000095.1, read on the forward strand.
GAGGCTTATGGCGCGGACCTGTATCGATACGCCATGTGGATTTGTGGCAATGATGCATTGGCCAAGGACCTGGTGCAGGAAACCTATCTGCGGGCATGGAAGGCCCTGGACAAACTGAATGACACTGGCGCAGCCAAGAGCTGGTTGATTACCATTCTGCGGCGGGAATTCGCCCGTACTTTTGAGCGCAAAGTACCCAAGTTCACAGACCTGGACAATATTGATGTCCCGGAGGACAGAGATCTTGAGCCCGATGATCGGCTGGAGGTGCAGCTATTGCGCCGTAACATCGGCAAGCTGGCGCCCAGATATCGTGAGCCACTGCTGTTGCAGGTGCTTATGGGCTATAGCTGTGAAGAAATCGCCGAACAACTGCACATCAGCAAAAGTGCGGTGATGACCCAATTGTTTCGCGCGCGGGAACAGTTGACCCAGAATGTACAGAGCGATGGAGTAAGCGGCAATGTCCATGAACTTTTCTGAATTTAAGCGGCTGTTGAAATCGGACCCTGGCAACCAGGATCAGGAGTTCCTGGCTGCGCGCTGTTCCGGTCCGGAGTTTGCACTCGCTGCTGCCGCATCCGATGCGCTCGAGCAGCGCCTTAAAAAGGCCAGCTGCCTGCCGCTTGATTCTGGCCTCACCGACAGCCTCAAAGCACTGGCGCAGAATGCTCCGCAAGCGCAGCCTTTGCTGCCGTACCGATTCCGTTACGCCCTTGCAGCAACGGTGATTCTGGCTTTTTCTGTGGCTTTGCTGATGCCCCAACTGCAACAACCGCAGGAATCAGTTGAAGCTTTCGTGGCCCGCCACTTCGGCCTGGACGGCCATGACCTGCTGCAGCAGGCCGGCATACCCCAGGGTGAGGAACTGGCTGCCATCCTGGCTTCGTTTGATCTGCAGATGGACCCGCAATTGGCCGATCAGGTGCAGTTTGTCAAATACTGTCCCACCCCGGGAGGTATGGGGGTGCACCTGGTGTTGAGCACGCCGCAAGGCCGGATAACGGTGTTCTTCATGCCCGGGCTCATGGTGCCGGAAGGTCAGCAATTCGTTTTCAACAACATGGCTGCCAAGCTGATCAATTTACCGGGCCGCAATACCTCTGCGGCCATCATCGGCCAGCCCGAACAATTGTCTCCTGCTTTGGGCCTGACCATAGAGGAAGGGGTTGCCAGACTCTCAAGCGGCGCCTGAGTTTGCTGGCGTAAACCCTGAAAGCAATCTTCCTCTATCCAGACCTATGACGCATGGCATGTCCGGGCGCAGCACAAATCTGCTATCTTGATCCCGCATGAACAACCCAGACACCAAACCCGCAGCAGTAAGACCTCACAATCGCCGTTTTTGGCTCTGGGGTGGTTTGGCCGGCGGGCTGATAGTGCTCAACCTGGCCCTTATGTTCTGGTTCAACCATGAGCCACAGCGTTTTGATCCATCGCAGAGCAGCCAGGAACACGCCGACCGCCATGGGCACAAAATGGTCGTTGGCTATACCACCACGGCAACGCTGATCGAGGTACTGCAAACCCTGCTGGACAAGCGGGGTGGTTATATGTCCAACGACATCATGCCACCCTGGGTATTGCTGGATAATGTATCCAACTGGGAATTCGGTGTGCTGACGCAGACGCGTGACCTCGCCCGGGCTATGCGCAATGACCTGAGTCGTTCGCAAACCCAGTCCACCGAAGACCCGGACCTGGCTGAGGCTGATCCCATGCTGAATTACGACAATGCACGCTGGTTTCCGCCGGATACCGAAGGTCGCTATCGCAAGGCGGGGGACTACCTGGAGGCCTATCTCACCCGCTTGTCCTCGCCCAGCGAATCCACTGCCCAGTTCTATGCCCGTGCCGATAATCTGGCTGACTGGCTGGCTGTGGTGGAGAAACGCCTGGGTTCACTGTCACAGCGCCTCAGCGCCAGCATCGGACAGGAGCGTCTGAATACGGACCTGTCGGGGGATCCCGATGCCCGTCAGTCCACAGCGGCACCGGACATCGTGATGGTCAAAACACCCTGGACCGAAATCGACGATGTGTTTTATGAAACCCGGGGAACCGCCTGGGCGCTGGTGCAGTTCCTGCGGGCCATGGAGGTGGACTTCGAAGATGTACTGCGCAAGAAAAATGCCCAGGTAAGCTTCCGCCAGATCATTCGGGAGCTGGAGATCGCCTTGTCGCCCTTGCATGCACCGATGGTGCTGAACGGCAGCCAGTTTGGCCTGTTTGCCAACCACTCGCTGATCATGGCCAACTACATTTCCCGTGCCAATGCTGCCATCATCGATCTGCGCAAACTGCTGCAGGACGGATAAACCTGCTGCAGCCCGGGGCTGCTTTGCTTATGATGAAGCTACGTCATGCTGTCTTGCCCAAAGAACTCTGAATATATGAAATTGTTTCTGGTCATTTGCCTGATGCTTCCCCTGCTGAGCCTGGTTTCCTGCGCCAGCGACACGATTTCAGACCGCCGCACTGGGCAAATATTGGTCTGCCACAAGCAGAGTAAAACCCTGACCGTCTCCAATGCCGACAGTTTTGTGCACCTCGATCACGGTGACAACCCAGGCCCTTGTCCTGACGAAGATCCGCAAGACTGAATATTGCCTCTGAGGGACAAGGCATGGACCTGCATCCCATTACGCTACGGCCCTTGCCTTACCAGTGTTCCTTGCCACCACGGCCCCTCCCGGAGATTGATCTTCTGGTTGTGCATTGCACTGAATTACCGGATCTCGAAACTGCCCGGGCCTATGGTGAGCGACTGCTCTATCCGCAAAGCGCCAGCGGTAACAGCGGACACTTTTACATCGATCGCGACGGCGCGGTGGAGCAATGGGTGGATCCGGGGCGCATCGCTCATCATGTGCGCGGCTTTAATCCGCGCAGCATCGGCGTTGAACTCGTCAATCTCGGCCGCTATCCGGATTGGTTCCATTCGCGCCACCAGCAGATGACCGAGCAATACCCCGAGCCACAGATTGCTGCCTTGTTGGCATTGGTCGCTCTGCTGCGCAGCACCTTGCCCCGATTGCGCTGGATCGCCGGTCATGCCGATCTTGATTCCGAATGGGTTGTAGCAAGTGACGATGACACCCTCCAGATCCGTCGCAAACTCGACCCGGGGCCACTCTTTCCCTGGCCAAAGGTGCTGCAGCAATGTGGGCTTGAGCCATTCCCTGCGCCAGCGGATTCCTTGCCTGCCAGCTACCCGGCAAGCCCCTCAGCAAGTCCCTAAGCAAGCCCCTGAAAAGCCGGCATGGTGACATTACTGTGCCCTCAACCTTGCGCCGGGCCGCATCCACTCCCATACCCCGCCAGATCAGCGCTTACCGGTGCGCACAGCAACGACCTCTCCCTGGTACAACAACACCACGCGCTCCAGGCTGCGTCCGGACGTTTTGTAGAACCAGCGATGCACCTTCACCGTTTTTTGGCTGGACCCGATCCACAGCGCTTCTTGCGCAGAATCACGCCGTTGCGGCTCACCACAGGTGCTGAGCACTTGCGACTGGCTATCGCCGCTGCGGATCACCTTACGACCACAGCGAAAACTGTCCGCCGCAAGGCTGGCAGAAAGCATTAAACCAAGCAACGCCGTTGAGCAAACTACCCAACAAATTACTCGGGCTGGTCGGGCTGCAAATGGCGCACCAGGAGATTTTTGCAAGTGTTGTGCTGTCCGAATTCTCATGACCCCATAGTGCCAATGATGAACACAACATGCTGTCAGTACTTAGCGCCACTGCGTGTAGGAAAACGGCCTGATCTGCTGTAGTTTTTGGCCATTTGAGCTAAAGTAAAACGAGTTATCGCGATTGAGCACCAGAACAATGAAGGCCATCCCTGAGCAACCGCAACGGCAGTGCTTACCCTGCTCCGCTTGTTGCGAAGGCTGGCTGTATGCGAAGGTAAATGAACACATTGTCAAACCCGGTCACGCCTGCCCTCACAGCCTTAAGCAGGGCTGTGGCATTTATGCCGACCGGCCAAAGGACCCATGCCGAACGTTTATCTGTTCCTGGGTGGTAGCAGGAAGCCCTCTACCCGACTGGATGCGGCCGGACCTGAGTGGCGCCATTGTGTTGCTGTCTCTGCCCTGGGAAGGCGAGCTGGTTATTTCGGCCATACCCGTTGGTGCGGAGATTCCGCCAAAAACTTTGGAATGGCTGCAGGCCTACGCCAGCAAACACCAGCGTCCGCTGATTTTTTACACCCGGGTGATGGAGAATGGTGAATACAAAGGACTCAAAAAATTCGGTTACGGTCCCGCCGCGTTTCGCCGGAAAGTGGCTGATCTGAGGGCCGGATCAGAGCCTGGAACTTCTGCCATGAGTGACAAGACTGGATCTTCAGGCCCGCCCTGAACGGGCGCGATAACCCACCCCATAAACTGACTCAATCAGCTCCATATCCGGTGCCACCGCTTGCAATTTGCGGCGCAGATTTTTGATGTGGCTGTCAACGGCTCGATCTGTAACAACACGGTAGTCAGCATACATCTCGTTCATCAGCTGATCGCGGGAGAATACCCGCCCCGGCTGGGCTGTAAGCGAGCGCAACAAACTGAATTCTACCGGCGTGAGTTTGAGCTCAGTGCCACCCAGCCAGGCCTGGTAGCGCTGCAGGTCCACCCGCAAGCCGCCGCCAGCCAGGGCCGGTTTCAAGACATCCCTGGCAGGCTCTGCTGCCATCTGGGCACGACGTAGCACCGCCCTGACTCTGGCCACCACTTCGCGTGGCGAGAAGGGTTTGCAGATGTAGTCATCCGCGCCCAACTCCAGCCCCAGAAGCCGGTCAATCTCCTCGGTCCGGGCCGTCAGCATGATGATGGGCAGCTTGCTGTTTTGCCGGATCAGGCGGCACAACTCCAGGCCATCCTTGCCCGGCAACATCAGGTCCAGGATGACCAGGTCTGCTGTGTTCTGCTCCAGCCACGGCATTACCTCATTGCCGTGCCCTAACAGCTGGGTAACATAGCCGCCGGGACCGCGCAGGTATTCGTCCAGCAAGGCAGCGATCTTGGGCTCATCCTCAACAATCAGTATCAACGGCGTGCTCATACTCTGTTCCTGATCAGTAGCATATCGACTGGCTGTCAGATTCTTTGCTTCAGATTCTTCCCGGCAAGGTAAGCACGATAGCCAACCCACCCAAGTCACTTGGTCTGGCACTGATGCTACCGCCATGGGCCAGAACTATTTCCCGACAGATGGACAATCCCAGCCCGCTGCCACCACCAGCACGGCCGCGGCTACTGTCCGCGCGATAAAATCGCTCAAACAGTTTTTCTATCTGGCCAGGCTGCAATCCGGGCGCGCTATCTTCGATACATAGTTGTGCACCCGCTGCGGTCCTGGATAACCCGATGCGGATTTTGCCACCGCTGTCGGTGTAACGGCTGGAGTTCTCCAGCAGGTTCAACAGAAGTTGCCGGATGCGCTGCGCATCAGCCTGAATGATCAGCTGCGGCGGCGAATTGCACTCAAGCTCAAGACCCGCCTGGTGGCAGCGTTGCCGGGCGGCTTCCAGAGTCTGCTGTAGCAAAGCAGCCAGGTCCGTGTCAACCAGCCGCAGGTTCAGGGCACCTGCGTCTGCCAGCGCCAGGGCTTGCAGATCATCGACCAGAGCGGACAGATGGGACACCTCTTCATGCAATGAAGCCAGTGTTTTGTTCCAGTCGGGCCGCACGCCATCCCGCGCCGCTTCAATTTCAGCCTGCAGTATGGCGAGGGGTGTGCGCAGCTCATGTGCCATGTCAGCAGTCCAGCGGCGGCGGGCGCTTTCGTTGGTTTGCAGGGTCTCGGCCAGCCGGTTGATATGCCGGCCCAGCGAGGCTATCTCATCATCGCCGCTGGCTGCAGTCCTGGCCGTGAAGTCGCCAGCAGTCAGGCTCTGAACTGAGTCACGCAAGGCTACCACCGGGCGTGACAGGTGACGCGCCAGCAGAAATCCCACCAGCGTCGAAACCAGCAATGCTATGCCCGCAGAAACCAGCAGCGTGATGCGCTGAAAAGACAAAAAGCGGCGCGCCTCTGGTGCTATCGGCTGGCTCACCGGCACGAATCCCACCCAGCCGACCGTAACACCGCCGACCTTGACCGCTTGAATTTCTTCGATGTCGGCCCTGGTGACCAGCGCACCCGCCACCCGGGCCTGTTGTGCATCCAGCAGGTAAATGCGCCGCCACAGGCGCCGCAATTCATCGGCCGGTTTCTTGTCATCGTGGCGTGGGCCCGAATGAGACTCTGACTCAGGCCCTGGCGGCCTCGGTTCCAGTTGTGCATCCTCAGGCGGCGTGATGCCTTCTGGCCGGGCGCGCGCCAGCAGGCGCAGCCAACGCCGCGTGTCGCCGCGCAAGGATTCCCACGATCCCTGGATTTGGTACCAATCCTGCAGTTCCGCCGCCAGGTATGACAGCTGCACTTCTTCCTGGCGCTGCAGGAAATCGCTGAAGCCCCGCTTGAAGCTGCTGCGCTGGATAAAGCTGACCAGCAACAAAGCCAGTAGTGTGCTTGTGAACAGCGCCAGCAGGATCTTGCTCAGCAGGGAGTTTATTTTCATCAAGTTCATCATGGTGGCTGCCATCCTGCCCACGTGCATGTTTGCAGATCAAGCATCTTTTCCTGTTTAGACAAAAACTTCCTTTTTACTCCACATTTGAAACGCATTTGCCGCTGAACCTGTCAGCGTTGACCCAAAACTGTCACCGCAGTGATTTTCGGGTCGCGACCTGTGGCTGTATACCTTGGCTTCATTGAAACGGAGTAAATATTATGAAACTAACCATTCTTTCTGGCACCACCCTGGCCCTGCTGCTGGCTGCAAGTGCAGCTCACGCGAGCAGCCGTGACGATAACCGTGGCAGGCATGGCCCGGACCTGGAAAAGCGCGTCGCCTACATGGCAGTTGAACTGGACCTCAGTGACGAACAAAGCGAGCGCTTGTTGGCCGTATTGCATGCTTCGGCTGCGGAACGGGAAGCTTTGCAGGAAAAAATCGACGAACAGTTCAAACCGGAACGATGTGCGCTGCACCAGGCCACCATGGAGCAGGTACGGGAAATTCTCACCGTTGAGCAGGCTGCCGAAATGGAAAGCCGTCTCCAACGTATGGCTGATTCCGACAGTTGGCATGCTCGCAATGGCAGCCCCATGCAGGGTTGTGAACCGCCAATTTGATTTTGCAGTGTCGGCCATTCATTCCCGGCCTGTTTAACGGCTGGCAATAATGATAGCCCGGGCGGGTGCTGGATAACCTTCCAGCGTCTGCCCGGTATTCTGCGGATGCAGCGCTTCGGCCAGTGATTCGAACTTCATCCACGCCGTGCTGCGCTGCTCTTCAATAAGGGTGGACGTGATGTCCACCAGATGTATACAGCTGAAACCCGCCTGCTGTACCCAATCCAGCAGTACGGCAGTACCCGGTATGGCCCAGACATTTCGCATACGGGCATAACGCTCTTTCGGCATCAACAGTTGATCAGCCTGATAAGCCGGCAAGACCAAAGTTTCCAAAGCCAACTGTCCGCCAGGCCTCAGCAGTTGCCGCAGTTGCTGCAGATGTTCCAAAGGGTCGCGGCGGTGATATAACACACCCATCGAACAAACCAGATCAAAATCAGCGGCCATATCGTTCTGAGCGGAATTATCCAGGCTGATGCTGCTGACGGATGGTCCGGGCAGGTCCTCGATTCCCATGGGCAGTACAAAATTGGCCTGTAGTCCGGCAAACCTACGACAAGCGAGCCATTGCATGACGAACACCAGGGTTGGATCGACACCCACCACAAGGCGGGCTTCTGCTGCCAACATGCGCCAGCCGAAGTAGCCATTACCACAACCGATGTCCAGCACTCGGGCACCTCGCAACTGCAGATGTGGCGCCAACCGATCCCACTTCCAGTCCGAGCGCCACTCGCTGTCGATCATGCAACCTGCCAGACTGAAGGGCCCTTTGCGCCAGGGATGAAACTGCATCAGGGTGTCTGTCAGAATAGTCTGGTCGTTGGCAGTTTTGCCCAGAACTGGTGCCGGCAGATCAGCTTCCATGAAAGTCTCAACCACAGGTAGTGCACGCAGAGCTGCCATCCATCGTGGCAAATCACCGTGTGGATGATCTCGCAAGCTCGCATCAGCCTTATCACACAATGCCTGCAGCCAGGGGTTTTCCGGCCAGGCTAAGCGCAGCTCCTCATAAGGTGATCGGGAAAACTCAGCGTATGGCAAGGTAGGACACAAAATTGAAGCATTGGAACCAGCGCACAGTCCTGCTCCAGCCTGCAGCCTCTAAACGTTGCAAATGCTGCGCCTCTGTATCAGGCAGCATGACCCGCTCAAGGGCATCGCGTTTGCGCGAAATTTCCAGGTCGGAATAGCCCTGGGCGCGCTTGAAGTCGTGATGCCAATCAGTTTGCATTAGCTGTTCTTCTGCGTCCGCAAAGCGGATTTTTTCGGACAGAACCAGCGCACCACCCGGACGGGTACCTTCGGCGATGCGGCTGAGCAGAGTCTGGCGTTGCCCGGGCTGAATGAATTGCAGGGTAAAGTTCAGCACGCTGAGACTGGCGTTTTCAATTGGCATGTCGCTGATATCACCCAGCACCAGCTCAATGGCGGGCCGCTCTGTCTGCGGCTCTTGTTCCTGCAACAATGTGGCAAAGCGCTGGAGCATTTCAGCGGAATTATCCACCGCAATAATGCGCACATCCTGCGCAGCCACGGATTGGCGCACCATCAGGCTGACAGCACCCAGCGAACAGCCCAGGTCATAGACCCGGCTGCCCGGCTGCACCGTGCGCCGCGCCAGCACACCCAGCATTGGCAGGATCAGGCCGTAGCCCGGCACAGAACGATTGATCATGTCCGGAAAAACGCGCACCACTCGTTCATTAAAGACAAAGTCCTGCATACCTTGCGGTGGCTGCCCGAACAGCTGATCGCGCTCACTCATGATGCGGCCTACTCTGGGGGGAATTTATTGCTGAAGCCCTAAAGCCTGAGGGCTTCTGGCTTGATAGTTCCCGAATGGATGACTTCTGGCGCATGCGATATCAGGCTTGTTTCTGCTATGTTGAACTTGGTGTATTGTTCTGGAGCCCTGGCCTGCAACGCTGGGCCACAATATGGGCCTGCGAAATTGGCCCGGAGCGCAAACCAGCTGTTTGGCTCGGCCTGAAGGTCTGGTGTGAGCTTGACCAATGCTATGTTACCGCAGCCACTTACAACTTTTCAGGGAGACAGGCCATGTTTGAAAGCACGATGATATGGGCCATTGTGGTAGCAGTGCTGGGGCTCACCATTGTCCGCACTGCGGTGATCATTGTACGCCAGGGTTTCGAATACACCCTGGAACGCTTTGGCCGCTACGCCGAAACCCTGCGGCCCGGCTTTCATTTCGTGATGCCCTTCATCAATCGCATCGGCCACCGTGTCAACATGATGGAGCGGGTAGCAGACGTACCCCGACAGGAAGTGATCTCCAAGGACAACGCCCTGCTTACCGTCGATGGCGTGATGTTTTTCCAGGTATTGGATGCGGCCAAAGCGGCCTATGAAGTGCATCAACTGGAGTACGCCATGCTGAATCTGACCATGACCAATATCCG
>JANOGQ010000100.1:0-2108 GCA_031406105.1 Lysobacterales bacterium
GGCCTGCAGCTCGGTGGCGCTAAATCCACCCAGCAAACGCGCATTCATGTTGAAGGGCCCACGAACCGAACCCGGATAGCGGCACCTCAGCAATTCCAGAAACGTTGGTTCAGGGTCTATGCCCACCTGTTCACAGCAAAACGCGAACCAGCGGCTGCCTATAGCCACGTGCCCTACTTCTTCATCCAGTATCGTCTGCAAAACCGAGCAACTCTGATCGTCTCCAACCGCTTCCAGTCGCTTGATCATGCCCGGCGTCACATCCAGGCCGCGAGCTTCCAGCACTCGTGGCACTAAGGCCATACGTACCAGGCAGGAATCAGTGGTTTTTTCGGCCATCTCCCACAAACCATTGTGGGCCGGGTGATCACCGTAATCCGCACTTAGTTGTTGCAAGCGGTGTCGCACAAGCTGGAAATGCCGGGCTTCATCAGCGGCTACTGACAGCCAGTCCAGATAATAATCCTGCGGCATATTACGGAACCGGCAGAGCGCATCCAGCGCCAGATTGATGGCATTGAATTCGATATGCGCTATGGCGTGCAGCAGAGCGACACGCCCCGCAGGGTTGCCCAAGCGACGCCGGGGCACTTTGGAAGGGTCAAGCAGAACTGGCCGTTGCGGCCTGCCCACTGAAGCAACGGCAGGTACTGGGGTGCTTGAGTCCCAGCAGAACTCATCCGCCCGAACTGCCGTCAGCAGTTCGCTGACGGCCTGACATTTTTCGTCTGGCTGCATAAGTGACAGGCAGCGGGATGCCTGCTGGAAAATTCCTGGATGCACTGCAGGCTGCTGGGCCGTAAGCACGGCGCCAATGGGTCGGAGACTATCCGTCAGAGCCGCTCTATCAGGGCACTGGCAAAACCAGAAGTCGAAACTTCAGTGGCATTTTCCATCTGCCGGGCAAAGTCATAGGTGACTATGCCTTCAGCAACAGTTTTGGCAAATGCCTTGCTGATTAAGTTTGTAACTTCCTTCCAGCCAATGTACTCGAACATCATCGAGCCAGAGAACATCAGCGAACTGGGATTAACCTTGTCGAGGTTGGCATACTTGGGTGCGGTGCCGTGAGTTGCTTCGAACACGGCTACGTGATCGGCCATATTGGCGCCCGGTGCGATGCCCATGCCGCCTACTTCCGCTGCCAGTGCATCGGACAGATAATCGCCATTCAGATTCATGGTAGCGAGCACTTCAAATTCTGCCGGACGCAACTGCATCAGCTGGAACATGATATCGGCGATGCGATCGTTGATCACAATCTTGCCCGGAGGGCGCTTACCGTTGTATTTGGACCACAGCTCATCTTCACTGATGGTGTACTCAGCGAACTCTTCACGGGCCACTTCGTAACCCCAATTGCGGAAAGCGCCTTCGGTGAATTTCATGATATTGCCTTTGTGCACCAGGGTAACGCTGTGTTTGCCGTTATCAATGGCGTACTGAATGGCTTTGCGCACCAGGCGCTTGGAACCAAAAGCAGAGATGGGCTTGATCCCCAAACCGGCATCTTCAAAAAATTCCGCACCCATTTCTTCGCGCAGGAATTTTGCCAGCTTCTTGTTTTCTGCCGTACCTGCCTGATACTCAATGCCGCAATACACATCTTCGGTGTTCTCGCGGAAAATGGTGCAGTTCACATCCTGCGGGTTGCGCATGGGTGAAGGCACGCCGGTAAAATATTCCACCGGCCGCACACAGGCATACAAATCGAGTTCCTGGCGCAGAGACACGTTCAGGGAGCGGAAGCCGCCACCTACTGGCGTGGTCAAGGGGCCTTTGATGGCCACGATGAGTTCCTTGATGGCAGCCAGGGTTTCTGCCGGAAAATAATCGCCGTCATAGATTCCGGCAGCTTTCTCGCCCAGGTACAGCTCAGCCCAATGCACTTTGCGCTTGCCACCATAGGCTTTCTCAACCGCTGCATTCCATACACGCATGGATGCCCTGGTGATATCTGCGCCAATGCCATCACCTTCCACAAAGCCCAATATGGGATTATCGGAAACATGCAGCCGGTTGTTGTGGATGGTGATTTTTTGCCCGGTTTGCGGGAGTTTGATATGGCGATAGCTCATCAGTCAGGTTCCTTAATCTAAAGAAATTGG
>JANOGQ010000110.1:0-2254 GCA_031406105.1 Lysobacterales bacterium
CCCGTTTCAACCTGCGTCCAGGAGATACGTGAACGATCGCCGCGGCATTCACCACGCTTGGTGACGAAGTTGTAAATGCCACCCAGACCATTCTCGTCACCCGGGTACCAGTTCTGCACCGTCGAGTACTTGATGCTGGCATCGTCCAGCGCAACCAGCTCCACCACCGCAGCATGCAACTGGTTTTCATCGCGCATCGGTGCAGTGCAGCCTTCCAGGTAGCTGACCTGGCTGCCCTCTTCCGCCACGATCAGCGTCCGTTCAAATTGCCCGGTTTCTGCCGCGTTGATGCGGAAATAAGTGGACAGCTCCATGGGGCAGCGCACGCCCTTGGGAATGAACACAAAACTGCCATCCGAGAAGACTGCAGAATTGAGAGCAGCGAAATAGTTATCGCGCACAGGCACCACCGTGCCCAGATACTGCCGCACCAACTCGGCATGCTCACGCACCGCTTCGGAAAATGAACAGAAAATCACCCCGGCCTTTTGCAATTCGGCGCGGAAAGTCGTGCCCACAGACACAGAATCAAAAACCGCATCCACGGCCACGCCAGCCAGCCGGGCACGTTCGTGCAGCGGAACGCCCAGTTTGTCGTAAGTTTCCAATAGCTTTGGATCAACATCAGCCAGGCTTTGCGGTTTGTCGGCATTCGATTTGGGGGCTGAAAAGTAGGAAATGGCCTGAAAATCGATGGGCGCGATTTTCACATGCGCCCAATGCGGCTGCGGCATTTTCTGCCAGTACCGGAAGGCTTTCAGCCGCCAGTCCAGCAACCAATCAGGTTCACCTTTACGCGCCGAAATCCAGCACACCACGTCCTCGTTCAGGCCAGGCGGCAAAGAATCCGATTCGATATCGGTGATAAAGCCATGCTTGTAGCGGGCCTGGACAAAACGGTCCACGGCTGATGCGCTGCCAAGATTTGGAATTGGGCCCGGGCCCGGGTTCGGGCTCGGGCTTGGGTTTTGGCTGGCTTCTGTGCTCATGGCAATCTCTTGAACCTTTTCACCCTGCGCTCAGGGTCACTATGCGTAAACTGCCGGGCTTGCCTGGCAGCGGTGCCGACATTTCAGCCAGGCTGACATCCTGCAAAGCTCGCGCCACCGCAGCACTGATGCGCTGCCAATTGCCACGCAAGTTGCAGTTTTCTTCCACCTGGCAAAGGCCCGGCTCAGCACTGCATTCGGTCATCGCAATCGGGCCTTCAATGGCCGCTATTACCTCGGCCACGCTGATTTCGGCTGCGGGTTTGTTGACCCGGTAACCGCCACTGGCGCCGCGAAAAGATTCCACCAGGCCGGCACTGGCCAGTTGCTTCAGCACCTTGCCGGCCGTCGGCACCTCGACGTGGATACGGTTCGCCAGCGCATGCGCGCTGAGCATTTCGCGCTCCCGCGTCAGCTCCACCATCAACAAAATAGCGTAATCCGTCAGTTTCGAGATGCGCAGCATGGTGTCGGCCGTTTTTGCATAAGAGTTAAATAGTACCATATCAGTCCTATTTCAATCACCCGCCATTTTTATTGACACGATGACTCCTTCGTTTCCGCGTTAGCGGCGGCCGACCAGCGGCAGCACGAAGATCAGCAGCAGTCCGATGACGCCGATCGAGATCTCGAGCAGCGCGTAGACCTTCAGCGGGTGGTGTCTCGGCGAGATGTATCGCGGCAGGAGGAAGCTGCCCAGGCACATGCCGCCCATGAACGTGCCCAGCAGCACGCCGATCGACACGGACGAGGAGCCGACGAACAGCTCCAGCATCTGGAACCAGACGATTTCGTAAATCAGCGCCGCGCAGCCGCTGCCGACAAAGAGCAGCAGCAGCACGGGGAGCCATTGGTCTGTCGAGTACGCGCCGGTGGTCGCTGTGGCGTCGGTCTGCTCCATCTGTCCCTGCTCTCCCGTCAAATTCGTCCCGCCAGAACTTCCGCCAGATGGACGGCACGTCTACCCGTATTTTGCGCGATCTGCTCGCGACAGCTGAATCCGTCGGTCACGATCACCGTGCCTGGCTCCGCCGCGCGAACGGCCGGCAGGAGCACGCGCTCGCCGAGCGTCTGCGACACCGCGTAGCTCTTCTTCTCGAACCCGAAGGGCCCTGCCATGCCGCAACACCCCGAGTCGAGCACTTTTACCTCGCCACCGGTCGCCTTCAGCACCGAGACCTCATCCTTCATGTTGAAGATGGCGCGGTGATGACAGTGCATGTGCACGAGGATCTTCTGCTGTCTCTTCGCCGGCGCGTAGTCTG
>JANOGQ010000134.1:0-6104 GCA_031406105.1 Lysobacterales bacterium
GAATAGCGAGAACCAACGACATGGCCAAAACCCCGGGCCATACATTTAATAATCTTTTCATTTGTGCACCTGGGTCCAGACTAGGATGGGCCGACTCCACCCGCGAGATGGTGGCGCAATTCCCCTGAATTGCTTCGACACGGGCAATAGCATAGTCCACATTGGAAGCCGGGAAAAGTAATTTTGCCCCGGCCTGCTGCGAGGTTTGGAACGGTTTGCTAACGCCGCGTGATCAGGTATCGTGGCCAGTCTTTATCCGAGCCCATGAAGGCAACATGAAGAAAGCAACATGAACTTTGCTAGATCTGCGTTCCGCACGGCCATTCTTACCACACTCGTTCTGACCCTGGGCCTGCCTATCGGGCCATTGCGAGCGCAGCAGGGCACAAGCTACCCCCGAGAAGTCAGTTTGCCGGGTGGCAAAGTGACCATTCACCACCCCAGCGTCAGTGACTGGCAGGATTTTGCAGTTCTTTCGGCCTGGGTACCGGTGGAAATCTCACCGGACAGCGGCGCCCCATGGACTGGCTCGGTCATGATTCAGGCGTTGACCGATATCCGTTTTGAGGAGCGCGTGGTGCTGCTGCGCGATTTACGACCAGTCCGGGCGCAGGCCGATGAATCGATGCCAGAAGGTGCACAGTCCCTGAAAGACAGTCCGGGTGCTTACCCCTTGCTGAAGGATGCCCTGAAACAGGCCCGGCAAAGTATTTCACTGGAGTATTTGTTGCGGGCTTTACCCGGGGATTTTGCCGATAGTGTGACCGTTCCGCCGCGCGGCCGTGAACAAGATCCGCCCGAAATCATGCTGTCAGAGAAACCCGCGATTCTTGTCTTGTTTGACGGCCCGCCACAAACCGCAGCCATCAGGAATTCGCAGCTCGAAATTGTGGTCAATACTGACTGGTTGATTTTCCACCACACCTCCAGTGACCTCTGGTACCTGGTGTTCGGCGATTACTGGCTGTGGAACAACAGTCTCTCTGGTGGCAGCTGGCAGATAGCTGCAAAGCTACCGGCCGACATCGAAAATCTGGCGATGGCCAATGGCTGGGGAGCCCTCGCCAGAATAGTGCCGCCGAAGCAGACCGACCGGGTTCCGCCACCGCTCAAACTCAGCTATGAGCCTGCTGAGCTGATCCTGTTCAAGGGGCCGCCGCAACTGCAGGTACTGGAGGGCACTGATCTTCAGTTCGCTGCCAACGCAGACCATGATCTTTTCATGTACCAAGGCCGCTACTACCTCTTGCTGGCAGGGCGGTGGTTCAGTGCCCGGGATCTCAAAGGACAATGGAGTTTTGAAACAGAGCTGCCGGCGGAATTTGCCAGCATTCCCCTCAATAGTGACAAAGCCCATGTGCTGGCGGCAGTGCCGGGAACTGAAGACTACCGGATTGCCCAGATCGAAGCTGCTCTGCAACGCAGCCATAGCGGGGCCAAAGACAGTGGCCCAGAGTTAGAGGAGCAGGCCAGGAACACTGGCCGGCAGGCCTACATTCATACCTATGGCTACAGCGGTACCTACACGGCTGACAAGGGTCTGCAAAAGGGTTCAGGGCCAACGGGCTCGGGCTCTTATTACGATCCCACCTATGATCCACGTCAGCGAAATTATGCGTTTTGGGGTGGCTACGGATATGGTGGGTACTGGCCACCTTACGGTTATGGCGCCCGCTACTATCCGTCCCGTGGTGCCTGGGGATACGGCGGCTATTATGACCCGTTCTGGGGCCATCCCTACCCTTACCCCGTATCGAGCACGGTGACCATTGATATGTCCGATGACAATGCCGACTGGGTGCAGGGCGAAGACGGCCAGAAAAAGTCCGTAGATAGCGGTTCTACCCGGAACTATATAGGATCCGGAACCTACCAGCCTTACGGCCAATCCGGAAAGGCCGATGATCCCAGCGCTGCTGGTCACATTTATTCCGGCCCTGAGGGGACACTCTACCGTATCACCGAACAGGGCTGGCAGGCCCAGCAGGGCAAGAAGTGGGTACAATTAAGCGAACCGGTGCCTTATCAAGTTACCCGGGAATATGAGGCCAGGCTGGCAGGCTATGCCAGCTATCAGCGTTATTTGCAGGAACAGGCAGCACAGCCCTGAGCCCTGAAATGTGCCGTTGCACTATGGATATCTGAGGAGAGTAGTGTGGGCTTTGAAGCCTGGTTAACCCTGTTGGTGATCTTGATCTGCCTCATATTGATGGTGGGCACGCGGCTGGCCCCGGAATTCATCCTGGGCTCGGGCCTGGCCGTCCTGATGTTTGCTGGTGCCGTTGAGCCTGCGCAGGCCTTGAATGGTTTTTCCAATCCAGGTTTGATCACTGTTGCCTTGTTGTTTGTGGTGGTTGCCGGACTGGTCGACACCGGCGCCGTATATGCCTTGGGTGGGCGACTGCTGGGCCGTCCCAAATCCGTAGTTGCTGCCCAAGCACGGCTGATGATACCCGTCACCGCGATCAGTGCTTTTCTGAACAACACGCCGGTGGTGGCCATGCTGATTCCGGTGGTTGAAGACTGGAGCAAGCGCTGCCAGATTTCTGTTTCCAAGCTGATGATCCCGTTGAGCTATGCCGCCATTCTGGGTGGCACCTGCACCATCATCGGTACGAGTACCAACCTGGTAGTTCATGGCATGGTGCTCAGCGAAACCGATCTTGGCCCCATGGGCTTTTGGGAAATCGGTGCACTGGGGTTGCCTTCCGCACTGTTGGGAATTGCCATCGTTCTGCTGACGGGTCGCTGGCTTCTGCCGGAGCGCAAGCCACCTTTGATGCTACAGGATGATCCGCGCGAATACGCCATTGAAATGCTGGTCGAAGGCGGCAGCTCACTGGTCGGAAAGACCGTCGAGCAGGCCGGTTTAAGGCAGTTGCCTGGTGCTTTTCTGGCTGAGATAGAGCGCGCCGGGCAGTTACTTCCAGCGGTATCTTCGACAGAAATGTTGCGGGCAGAAGACCGGCTGGTATTCATCGGCGTGATCGATTCGGTGGTGGACTTATTGCGGCTGCGTGGCCTGATCCCGGCACCGGACCAGGTGTTCAAACTGGATGAACCGCGTACCGAACGACGCCTGGTTGAAGCGGTGGTTTCTGATACCAGCCCTATCGTAGGCCGCACCATTCGCGACAGCCATTTTCGCACCCGCTACGATGCCGTGGTGATTGCGGTGGCGCGCAATGGCGAACGCATCGCCGGCAAGCTGGGCGATATTGTATTGCGGCCGGGCGATATTCTGTTGCTGGAAACACGTTTTTCTTTCCGCCAGCAAAACCGCAATTCCCGTGACTTCCTGCTGGTGAGTGAAGTTACTCACGCGAAGTTGCCGAGGCACGAGAAAGCCTGGCTGGCGTTGACGATACTCTCCGGCATGGTGTTGTCGGCCACTTTGGAATGGGCAACCATGCTGGAAGCTGCCATGGCCGGTGCCGTGCTGATGATCGCCACCGGCTGCACCCGCATCGAGTCCGCCCGCGCCAGCATCGACTGGAACGTACTGGTGGTGATTGGCGTGACGCTGGGAATCGGATCTGCCTTGTCGGCCACCGGGGCTGCCGAAGCCGTGGCGCTTTCCTGGCTATCCCTCGCTGGTGAGAATCCCTGGCTGGCCCTGGTTGCGATCTATGCCATCACCAGCCTGCTGACCGAAGTGATTACCAACAATGCGGCCGCCGTTTTGATTTTCCCCATTGCCCAGGCGGCGGCTGAAAGCCTTGGCGTCAGTATGTGGCCTTTTGTGGCCTGCATCATGATGGGTGCTTCCGCCAGTTTTGCCACACCGATCGGCTACCAGACCAACCTGATGGTTTACGGGCCGGGTGGCTATCGCTTCAGCGATTTTGCCCGCATTGGTATCGTGCTAAACATTGCGCTGGGGGTGCTGGCTGTTTTCCTGGCGCCAAGGATTTGGCCGTTCTAGCGCGGATCGAAGGGCCGTCAGCTGCATGGGGATTTATCCCCCCCAGGTTTTCACAAACATCCGGATGGCCACAATCAGCAGGAAAGTGCCGAACAGCAAGGACAAATGTCGCTTGTTCATGGCATGTGCCAACCGTGCGCCAAAGGGAGCGGCCAGTACCGTGGTTGGGGCAATCAACGCCAACCCCGGCAGATTGACGAAACCGATACTGCCTGCTGGTAGCAGCGGGTTGCCGTAACCCGCCAGCATAAAACCCGCCGTGCCGGGAATAGCGATCAGCAATCCAATCAGGGATGCCGTACCTACCGCGCGGTGTATGGGCTCGCCAAAAGCAGTCAGGGTGGGAACACTCAAAGAGCCTCCACCAATCCCCATCATGGTAGAGATCAGCCCAATCAGCGTAGGCACCGGGATTATGGTGGGCCCGCAAGGTACCCCCTGGGTAAACGTTCTGTTGTCCAGTGGCAGCATCATCTTGAGGGCCACCAGGAACGCCACGCCCGCAAAGATTCCCGATAACACCCGGCTGTGCACCTGGCTGGCTATCCAGGTTCCGGCCAGGGCTCCGAGAAAAATCCACACAGCCCAGTTCCTGATCAGGGCCATGTCGACGGCCTCGCGCTGGAAGTGCGCACGGGACGATGAAATGGAAGTGGGAATGATGGTGGCCAGTGAAGTAGCCACCGCAATATGCATGCGGATGGCAGGATCAACACCGACAAACCCCAGGGCAAATTCGAGCATGGGAACGATTACAAGTCCGCCCCCCACACCCAGCAGGCCAGCCAGCAAACCTCCCACCAGACCGGTGCAGAGCATGGCGATGCAGAGGACAATCAGCTCAAACAAAATTCAGCCTTGTACAGAGATCGATAGGAATCATTTATGCATCAGCCACCGGAATTTTTGCACGCTGGCGATAACTGATAATCAGAATGCCACTCAAAACCAGTACACCTCCGAGCCACAGTTTAGGGCCCGGCCGGTCACCCCAGATCAATACACTGAACAGGATAGCGAACAGCGGCATCAGCAGCATATACGGCATCACAATGGATACTGGGTGACGTTGCAGCAGCAGGAAGAACAAACCATAGCCAACCACGGATGAAATCAGGCCGGAATAGGCCACACTGGCCCAGTCGAGCCAGCCGGCAGTGCCTACGGACTCCAGTTGGCCCGTTTCCAGCCAGGCGCTGGCCACGAACAGAACCGGCAAGGTAATCAAGGCGGTCCAGGCCTGGAAGTTCAGGGCACCCACGCCACGGATACCGCGCATGAATACCGAACCCAATGCTTGCGCAGCAGCCGCAAAAAGGGCCACAAACAGTACGTCCAGTTGGCTGAAAATCAATGGATCAAAACTGAGCACCACCACGCCCGTGAATGACACAGCTATGGCGGCCAGGGTTCTCCAGCCCACTTTTTCACCCAGGAAGCCAACCGCGAAAAGTACGGAAAACGGAATGTAAGTTTGCTGGATGATGGCAATGGAAGTGAGGTCGTTCGAGAGTGAAATGGCCCAGAAAAAAACGGTGAAATGGATGGACCCGATACAAAGGCAAACAAAAACCAGCCGCCCCCACTGATCCGCTGGCGGCAATCGTATAAAGGGCAACATCACCACGAGTACTGCGAGGAAGCGCAGCGTCAGGAACACCATCGGTGCGAAATGCTGCATGCCCTGTGCGGCCGCCACGAAGTTGAAACCCCAGATCAGGCAGACGAGCGCTAACAGGCTGATATCGCGAATGGGCATGCAGGTCAGGACTCAATAAGGAGAATGTAATGGCTTTGCGTTCAGCATGGCGGCTTGCTGCGGGTCCGTCAATAACTACCAAGATGGTGTGCTTGCTGCGCCCTTGAAGGCGTGTGCTCCAGAGGCCAGAACGGCCACTAGATGTAGCGCGCAGCATTCCAGATAATAGCCCGGAAGGCGCGTGGCGCCTCGGCTAAGCCCAACCCATCTTCCAGTGCTGCGGGTTCTTGAGGTCTTGCCAGTCAATTTCCGTAGCGCGCTGGGTATGCACCGCCTCGAGCAGGCAGCGCGTGACCACGCCTTCCTCATCAAAATCCACCTCGGTAACCATGAAGTGCTTCTGCTTTTGTTGTGGAATGGTGGCTGTCCATTTGCTGTGCAACAGCTTAGCGGGATTAATGCGATTCATCGTGAACTCCA
>JANOGQ010000162.1:0-3990 GCA_031406105.1 Lysobacterales bacterium
AGAGGAGCTGTTGAAATTTGATGGCACGCGGCTCTTTCCTCCAAGACTCGCTTATTCCGCTAGCTACGAGTTATCAGATTCCGAAGCTTTGCTTTATACCCGTGTAACCGATTACGTTCGAAACGAAATGAACCGCGCCGAGGCACTGGATGGCAAGAGAAAAGGCACTGTCGGATTCGCCCTCACTCTTTTGCAGCGGCGTTTGGCCTCAAGCCCTGAAGCGATCTATCAATCGCTTAAACGGCGACGCAAGCGCCTTGAGGCACGGCTCGAAGAGCGGCGCCTGCTTGAGCGTGGCCAGTCCATGGCTGAGACCTTCGGAAGTTACTTGGTTGAAAAGCAGATCGATCTGCCCGAAAACCTGGATGACCTGGAAGACGAACTCAGTGCTGAAGATTATGAAGCCTATGCAGAGCAAGTTGTAGACCAGGCAACTGCTTCCGGCACCATCCCTGAATTTGAAGCTGAAATCATTATTCTAGAAGGATTGGAAAAGCAGGCTTTTGATGTTGTTAATTCGGGCAATGATAGAAAGTGGGAGGAGCTCTCCCGACTGCTACAAGACACTCCGGAAATGTTTCACCCAGATGGTCGTCGTCGTAAGCTCATTATTTTTACGGAGCACAAGGACACTCTGAATTACCTGATTGAAAGGATTAGAGGGCTTACGGGGAACCCAGATGCCATTGTGATGATTCACGGCGGAGTCAATCGCGACCAACGCAGGAAAATCCAGGAAGAATTTAGGAACAATCCCGATGTGCAGCTCCTAGTAGCAACGGATGCAGCTGGGGAAGGCATCAATTTGCAAAATGCCAATCTCATGGTGAATTACGATTTGCCCTGGAATCCAAATCGATTGGAGCAGCGCTTTGGACGAATTCATCGTATCGGGCAAACGGAGACTTGCCATTTGTGGAATATGATTGCAAAAGGCACTCGGGAAGGCGATGTATTCCAAAGGCTATTCGAAAAACTTGAAGTGCAGCGTCAGGCATTAGGCGGTCGAGTATTCGATGTGCTGGGTGAAGCATTTGAGAATATTTCCCTCAAAGACCTGCTCATAAGGGCAATTCGAGGCGATCAAACCGAAGAAGCGCGCGCGCGCGTTACGGAAGTAATTGATAATGCCTTGGAAACTCAGCATTTGATGGACATCGTGAAGCGCAACGCGCTCACCGATGAGCACATGTCCATGGAGGATCTCTTCGCAATTAAAGAAGAAATGGATAAAGCGGAAGCCCGCAAACTTCAACCCTATTTCATAAAAGCATTTTTCACTGAGGCATTTAGTGTAGCGGGCGGAGAATTGCGCGCCAGGGAGGAAGGCCGGTTTGAAATTAGCCATGTTCCCGCGGCAATTCGCGAAAGAGACAGGGTGATTGGGGAAACTCGTACACCAGTTTTGAGAAAGTACGAACGAATTTGCTTTGAAAAAAACAAAATTCACCTGGATAAAAAGCCTTTGGCTGACCTTGTCCAGCCAGCTCATCCGCTCATGTTTGCCACCACTGATCTGGTGCTCAGCACTCATCGCTCCAAGTTGAAGCAAGGTGCGATTCTGGTGGATCCCAACGATGAGTCGATTGAACCCAGAGCTATTTTCATGGTTGATCACATCGTTCGAGAAGCTACTGGTGAGCCGCCTCGAACTGTGTCAAGACGGCTGCAATTCGTTGAAATTGCGCAAGATGGGACTGCATCAAATGCTGGCTGGGCACCTCACCTGGATCTGCGCCCCATCGACCTTGCGGAGAACTCACTTGTTGGCAATGAAATTTCCGGTGCGTGGCTAAGTAGAGACCTTGAAGCAACGGTCCTGGGTTACGCGAGCTCAAAGTTGGTTCCAGACCACTATCAAGAAATTAAACATCGACGTGAAACGCAAGCCGACAAAATCATGCAGGCTGTAAACGAACGATTGGTAAAGGAAATCAACTATTGGGCTGATCGCTACATCAAGTTAAGTGATGACGTGGCTGCGGGGCGGCAACCAAAGCTTCAGCCAGAAAACGCACGCCGACGAGCGGAGGAACTTACAGCGCGATTGGAGCAAAGAAAAACCGAATTGGAGCAAATGAAGCATGTTGTCTCTAGTACACCAGTTGTAATTGGTGGTGCTCTGATAATTCCACAGGGCTTGCTGAATCAACGCAGTGGGCAAGGTACATTCAGTACCGACCCACAAGCGCGTTTGAGGGTCGAACGCATCGCAATGAACGCGGTAATGGAGGCTGAAATCCGATTGGGCAACCAGGTATTTGATGTGTCCGCTGAAAAGTGTGGTTGGGACATTACATCCAGACCACCCAGAAAAGAGGGCGCATTGGTGGATGATAGGCACATTGAAGTGAAAGGGCGGGTGAAAGGTCAATCAACAATTACAGTCTCCCGCAATGAAATGATCTACGCGTTAAACCAGGCCGACAAATTCATTTTGGCAATTGTCATTGTGGATGGAGAGCAGCATGAAGGGCCTCGTTATGTACGCAATCCTTTCAGCCAAGAGCCCGACTTTGCAGTAGAAAGCAGTAATTTCCGTTTGAATAAACTCTTAGAAAAATCCACGAATCCAAACTAACCAAAAAGAACAATTAAAATGACCTATCAAGCAACTTGTGTGGCCGACATTATCAAACGAGTCAACAATGACCTGTTCATCCCGGGTATTCAGAGACCCTTTGTTTGGGAGCTCCATCAGATTACGCGCTTGTTTGATTCTTTGATGCAACGCTATCCAATTGGCAGCTTTTTATTTTGGAGATTGCACCAGCACAATCGTGGCGACTGGGAAATCTACAAATTTCTGGAACACTTTTGGCAAGGTGATGTTCACAACACTGAAGCGAGTATTCGGCAGGACCAAGACGTGACATTGGTGTTGGACGGTCAGCAGCGCTTAACGTCGTTGGTAATTGGATTACGCGGCTCCTACGCCATAAAGAAAAAGTACCAACGCAGAGAGAACATTGATGCTTGGGAAGCTAAAGTCCTGTTTCTCGACCTG
This sequence comes from Lysobacterales bacterium, assembly GCA_031406105.1. Lineage (GTDB taxonomy): Bacteria > Pseudomonadota > Gammaproteobacteria > Xanthomonadales > SZUA-36 > JAWXBM01. The sequence goes on from JANOGQ010000162.1 coordinate 3,008, forward strand.
GTATTTGTAAAAACTGAAGTAGAAGATGATGAAGGAAATCCCTTGGATGATCGATATAGATTCGAATTCTTCCCTGAGGATAAACGCCCGACTAACAAATCCGGCGAACACTGGTTTGAGGTCGGGCTCATTTTGGCAGCAGAAGACGAAACAGCGCGAGATCAGATGCTGGCAAGTTGGGTAACCAACAATCTAACAGTTCCAACTGAACGCAAAGAAATCGCTAAAGAAACCTTTAGCCGCTTGTGGGAAACCATTTGGCGAGATGAAAGCATTGCCTACTTCACCGAGGAAGGGCAATCCTACGACAAGGTGCTGGACATCTTTATTCGAGCAAATGACGGCGGTACGAAACTAAGCCGCGGTGACTTGCTGATGTCCGTCATAACGCTTCGATGGCAGCGTTTGAATGCCAGAGATGAAGCAGAAGAATTAACAAAAGCACTGAATGAAACACTACAGCCCAAGCGCATCATAAATCGTGAGTATTTGTTAAGGGCCGTCCTCTACCTGGCAGATCAGGATTTCAGCATCCGAGTGAGCAATTTCACGCCTGCGAATATCACACGTATCGAACAAAACTGGGAATGCACCAAGCAGACCCTGATTTTTACGGCACAGATGTTGCGTGAGCAAGGGCTATACGCAGAAGACTTAAGCAGTACCAATGTGGTGATGATGCTGGCCTATTATGTGCAACGCATCAATCGCCACAACCCCGGCCAGGAAATTTATGTCTCAGCGCAGAATATTGAGAGGATTCGCCGTTGGGTGATTGTGATGATGGCTGATGGAATTTTTGGGCTGCAAACTACGTCGTTGCTCAGTTCAGTTAGGTCAACTATCCGCAAAGAAACCTTGGGAAGTGAAGATTTCCCTGTAGATGAAATTCTGCAAGTATTTCGAAGCACAGGGCGTTTCGAAGGTATCCACAATCAGTGGATAGATAAGTTTGTTGGACTGAAGGACGATCAAAAGTATTC
>JANOGQ010000173.1:0-2377 GCA_031406105.1 Lysobacterales bacterium
AAAACCGGGTTTGCGGCGCTTCAGGGCCTGCTTCACCATGGAACCCCAGATTTTGTCTTCATCACTGCGCTCACTGAACAGATCGTCAATGGTTTCCAGCACCAGTTCGTAAGCTTTCTCCACCTTGTCAGTCCGGGTTTCAACCGGTGGTGTGGCAGCGCCACTCTTGTCTTCAACTTCTTTCTTCTCAGACTTTTTCTTGCGGGGATTACGCCGCTCCGAAGCACGGATCAGGTCGTCGTAGTAAATGAATTCATCGCAGTTGGCTATCAGTAAGTCTGAGGTTGAATTCTTTACACCAACACCAATCACTTCCTTGTTGTTCTCTCGCAGCTTGGAAACCAGTGGCGAGAAATCCGAGTCGCCGGATATGATCACAAAAGTCGTTACATGTGACTTGGTGTAACACAGGTCGAGCGCATCAACCACCATACGTATGTCGGCCGAGTTCTTGCCGGATTGTCTGACATGCGGAATCTCGATCAGCTCGAAGGAAGCTTCGTGCATGGCTCCCTTGAAATCCTTGTAACGCTCCCAGTCGCAATAGGCTTTTTTGACTACGATATTGCCCTTGACCAGCAAACGCTCCAGCACTTCGGTGATTTCGAAGCGTGCAAACTTGGCATCGCGCACGCCGAGGGCGATGTTCTCAAAGTCACAGAATAATGCGAGGCTTTTGGTGTCGTTTGCCATACTTCCTTCAATGCCCACGTGAGGCTGCAGATAAACCGCCTGGTGAATGGCCCTGAACGGGCGCCGGTCTTTGGTGTAATTCGGATTAATTCGGATGGACCGGGATTTTACTGGATTCTGCGCTCCTCCGTGCGGCCGATTCATGCACTGACAGCTGCCGAGCCGGGTATGATGATTTGATGGAGCCCTCAGCCAGCGAACTCACGCCTTATTACCGACTAGACCCCGATACGGTGTTACGGGCCATCGAGTCCGTGGGTTTGCTGACTGATGGCCGCCTGCTGGCTTTGAACAGCTACGAGAACCGGGTTTACCAGATCGGCATCGAAGATCAACTTCCCCTGGTTGCGAAGTTTTACCGGCCAGGGCGCTGGAGTGATGCGCAGATTCTGGAAGAGCATGCATTTGCGATAGAACTTGCGGTCGCAGAAATACCGGTGATAGCGCCCTTGCAGATCAATGGCGCCACGCTGCATCACAGCAGCGATTTCCGCTTCGCCCTTTTTCCTCGCCAGGGTGGCCATGCACCAGAACTGGACAACAAGGAAACCCGCTTATGGCTGGGTCGTTTTCTCGGCCGCATTCACGCGGTGGCTGCAGCGCGTTCTTTCAAATATCGCCCGGCGCTGACGGCCAAACGATTTGGTGACGAATCCATTGCGACCTTACTGCAGGGTGGCTGGTTACCGCCACATGTGGAAGATGCGTTCAGCAGCCTGGCCGCTGACCTGATGATGCATATACGAGCGGCTTACGAGCGCTGCAGCCACTGCTCGATCATACGTTTGCATGGCGACCTGCACCCCGGCAACCTGTTGTGGCGGGATGGGCCTTTTTTTGTGGACCTGGATGATTGCCAGTCCGGGCCGGCAGTGCAGGATCTGTGGATGCTGCTGTCGGGTGATCGAGGGGACATGCAAACTCAACTGGCCGATGTACTGGAAGGCTACCGGCAGTTTTATCACTTCAATACCGCCGAACTGCAATTGATTGAAGCACTACGCACCTTGCGCATGCTGCACCACGCAGCCTGGCTGGCGCGCCGCTGGGAAGACCCGGCTTTTCCGGCAGCGTTTCCCTGGTTTGGCGAGCCGCGCTACGGCGAAACACTGATTCTGTCTTTACGCGAACAGCTCTCAGCCATGCAGGAACCGGCGCTGGAACTACCTTAGGGAAGCTCTGATTAATTCATCCATGAAGCATCAGAGCACGCAAAACAAAAAATGTCATTTTTGTTTTGCTTCATTTTCAATGATTTACAATCATCGAAAATGGCGGCACATCCTTGTGCCGCGGCAACTCTGAATAATCGGAGTTTCATTAATAATGGGGTGGGATTTCGTGTTGCTGGGCAACACCCGCTTCGCCCCCTTCACCGCCCATGTCATCCAGTTTGCTTACCACTTCGGACAAGCGTTGCTGCATCAGCCGGATTTCCTGATCCTGTCGTGCGATGACGTCATTGAGTTGCTCCACTGTGTCATCCAGAAAGGCAAGTCGGCTTTCCAGCTCATCCATGCGTGATGAATCCGGCTCAGTCATAAATTTTTATACGGGTCATTTGGCCTGGTCTTCGGCTGTGGCAGCTTGCACTGGCGGCTCCCACAACTCCACGCGGTTGCCGTCCGGATCAATGAACCAGCCGAAACGGCCGAAATCCTGATCTTCACGATCTGGCAGAACT
>JANOGQ010000197.1:0-2286 GCA_031406105.1 Lysobacterales bacterium
CGGAGTGGCGCCCACGGAGGTGTCCTGGCAGGTCGGGGGAACGATCGAGGGACCCGGCAACGATCCGAATGCAGGGACCCGCTGGGCTCTGTCCGACCTTCGAGTCCCGGGCTGCTGTACGGCGTGACCCGTGCCTATGCAGGAGATGCGATCGGCGGCGCTGCGGTAGCAAGGCAGGCCCTGGCCAAGGCCCAGCGCGTGTTCGGCCCCGATTCCTCCGATGCCATCGAGACCGCCACTTACCTCGGCCAGCTGTGCTCGAGTCTGCGCCGTTACCGCGACAGCGAGGCCATCCTCGAGGAAGCCATGGGGCGCTGGCGGCGCCTGGAGCTGCCGATGAATGAGCAATTCGCTCGCAGCCTCTTCCATCTTGCTGTTTCAAAGCAACGGCTCGGCAAACTTGCTGAGGTCGAAGCGTTGTTTCGCGAAGGCATCGCGCTCATTCGCAGTGTCCAGGAAGGGCCGTTCCACCGGCTTTCCCAAGGCCTGGTCGGGTACGCCACTTTCCTCAACGAGGTGAACCGCTTTGACGATGCACGGGTCGCCCTCGACGAGGCACTGGCCAGCGATCTTGCGACTTACGGCCCGGACCATGTCCGTACGGCGACCACACTCTATGCCCTGGCCGCTTTGCAGCTGGCCACGCAGGACTTCACTGCCGCCGAGATATCTTCGCGAACGGCTCTGGAAGTCCTGGAGCGGCATGCAGCGGACTCCGGTTACGAACCTGAACTCATCCTTGCACGTGTCCAGATGTCTCGCATCGCGTTGGCCCTGGGCCGGGAGGAAGAAGCCACCGCCTTGCAGTCAGGCGCGATGCCCGAACTTGAGCGACTATATGGCGCCAGCAGCACCGAGTTCGGCGACGGTCTTTGCGCTGGCGCCCGGATTGCGCTTGCCCGCGGCGACGCCGCCAGTGCCAATGCCCATGCAACTGGTGCACTGACCCTGCTGCAATCCCTCGACATTACCTCCGTACCGATTGAGATCCAGTGCCATGCCGTGCGCGCCAGTGCTTTGCTCGCGTTGCAGCGTCTCGAGGAAGCACAGGTGGACGCCGCGCGCGCTGTCGAGCGACTGCAGGCAGCAAATCCCTGGGCGCATGTCAGCATGTCAGGGCTGCTCCTGCTGCGGAGTCGCATCGAGCGCTCGTCGGGAGATGTCGATGGGGCAATGAGGTCGGTCGAACAGGCCCGCCAACTCGGCGTTACGCCGCAGCTCCTGGCAGCCGAAGACCGCAGGCTGCTGGAAGGCCAATAGTCCTGCTCCAGTCCAGCACAAGCCCTGCACAAGTTCTGCCATGGCCACAGAATTCATCGTGAATGACACATTCCGGTGTGAAACGGCGTTATTCGGAGTAGGCCCGCTATCGGGTGATTCCTGGAGAATGCCGTGGCGCACCGTCGTTCCATTCAATGCTGCCTGTGGGCCCTGGTTTGTTTGATCACACTTCCGGGTAGTGCTTGGGCCGCAATTTTCACCGTTGGCACCGGCGGGGGTTGTAGCCACGGCACCATCCAGTCTGCACTCAATGCAGCCGCCGCGTCGGCCGGTGCAGATACCGTGCGCCTGACCCGATCGCTGACCTACGAACCGGAAGCGAACACGATCAACGACACGGGCAACCTGAACCTGGTAGGCGGATTTGCCACCTGCGATCAGGTGGCCACCGACAACATCAAAACCGTCGTCAGCGGTGCCGGCGGCGCCGCTGAGCCGGTGCTGCGCATCACGGCAGGCACCGGCGTTGTGATCAAGTTGCGCCATTTGACCATTTCGGGGGGCGATGAGGATGGCGGCGGTGCAGGAGGCGGCATCAACTTCCAGGGCGATGGCGCCCTCGAGATCATCGAAAGCGACATCATCAACAACTCGGCGGCTTATGGTGGCGGTATTTACGCCCTGGGTACCGGAACCAATGCCGAGTTGATTATCAGCAACGGCGTCATCATCAGCGGCAACACCGGTCGTTACAGCGGTGGTGGCGTCTCGATCGGCGGTCCCATCGAGATGAGCATGCTCGCACCCAACAGCATTATCGCCTTCAATGAAGCCCTGGGCCAGGCGGTCGGCACCGGTTTTGGTGGCGGATTGCAGGTCAGCGGTCAGGCCTACGCCTACATTGGTACCTCAGGGGTTGGCGGCCTGGGCGCCATTTACTCAAACACTGCGATTGATGGCGGCGGGATCTCCGTTATCAGTGGTGCCGCAGACGGGGCGAATGCGCAGGTATACCTGTTCACAACCAATCCCGCCCTACCGGTTACGGTGCGCGGCAACTACGCG
>JANOGQ010000174.1:0-3922 GCA_031406105.1 Lysobacterales bacterium
CCGACGGGCGATGCCGATGTTGTCGTCGCCGATCTGCCGCCGTTCAATCCCAATATCGGTGCAGAAGAAGACTCTGCCGGAGCGGCTGCGATTGAGCCACCCGCTCTCCCTGAGCTGCCGGCCGATCAGACACCAAACGAGATTGCCGACGCCGCAACTGGCATTTTCACCGAGTGGTTGAAGGAAGTCGGTCGTGGTGAGGGCTCGGCGTCGCAGCCAACAGCTGAGGGCGAAGCGGGTGCTGTCAAAGACCCGTCTGGGCAAGACGTCGCGCTGATAGATGCTGCCAAGACGATGGCCCTTGAGGAAGCTGCTACGTTCAGAGCAGCCTGATCAGAGGCACCAAGGAAAGAGTGAAGTAAATGCCAAATGTGAAAATTCGGGAAAACGAACCATTTGAATACGCGCTGCGCCGTTTCAAGCGCTCCTGCGAAAAAGCAGGTGTGCTGGCTGAAACCCGCCGTCGCGAATTCTATGAAAAGCCGACCCAGGAGCGTAAACGCAAAGCCGCTGCTGCTGTGAAACGCAACCTGCGTCGTATGTCACGGGACGCCGTTCGGCGTACTCGCCTGTACTGATATCTTCTGCTTTTCGAGCTGGTCCGCCCGGGCCGGCTGTGAACCGGACTCCTGAGTTTTTATAGTTCCATGTCACTGAAGAACCAAATCCAGGAAGAAGTCAAAAACACCATGCGCGCCCGGGATAAGGAACGCCTGTCGGTGTTGCGATTGATCACTGCTGCCATCAAACAACGCGAAGTGGATGAGCGCATCGAGCTGGATGACGAACAGGTACTCATGGTGCTGGACAAGATGGTCAAGCAGCGCCGCGAATCGCTGGAGCAGTTTGAAAAAGCTGCGCGTGAAGATCTGGTTGCCCAGGAACGCTTTGAGCTGCAAATCCTGCAGGAATTCCTCCCCGAGCCTTTGAGCGAAGCAGAGTTGGCTGAGCTGGTCAAAGCAGCAGTCGCTGCAACCGGTGCCAGCAGTATTCGCGACATGGGCAGTGTGATGAATGTTTTACGGCCCAGTGTTCAGGGGCGGGCCGACATGAAGGTAGTTAGTCAGGCTGTTAAAAACCAGCTGGGCGCCTGAATCATGCCATGCCCGATGCCCGGCTGTGCATCGCAGCGCACTTTGCGAGTAATGCTGGTATTTGGCGGAAACGGGCCATGGGTGGCCTGATACCGGATTCCTTTATCGAGGAATTATTGGGCCGCGCCGATATCGTCGAGCTGATCGAACGCCACGTTCCATTAAAACGCAACGGTCGTGAATTCCAGGCCTGTTGCCCTTTTCACGACGAGAAAACAGCCTCGTTCACCGTCAGCCCGCAAAAGCAGTTCTACCATTGCTTTGGCTGTGGTGCGCATGGCTCGGCCATCAGCTTTCTGATGAATTATGAGGGGCTGGAGTTTGTCGATGCAGTAGAAGAGCTGGCCCGCCAGGCTGGCATGACGGTTCCACGCGATGCAGGCGCATCCCGCAAACCCGCTGGTGGTTTGCTGGATATGATGGAGGCCGCAGCAAAGTGGTACCAGGAACAACTGCCGGGTAACGCTGAAGCCATTGCTTATCTGAAAGCCCGTGGACTTTCCGGCGAGATTTCCAAAGAATTTGGTATCGGCTTCGTGCCTGCCGGCTGGAATCACCTGAAGGACGCGCTGGGTGGAACGGCCGAAAAACTGGCCCTGCTGCAACGCGGCGGCATGCTCAGTGAAGGTAAAAGCGGCTCTTACGACAAGTTTCGCCACCGTATCATGTTTCCGATTCACGACCGCCGTGGACGGGTGATTGGCTTTGGTGGTCGTGCGCTGGCCGACGATGGCCCTAAATACCTTAATTCGCCGGAAACCGAGCTGTTTCATAAAGGCCGCGAGCTATATGGTTTATACCTGGCGCGCAAAAACAGCGGTCGACTGGAACGAATCATTGTTGTTGAAGGCTATATGGATGTGGTGGCGCTGGCGCAATATGGCTTTGGCAACACCGTAGCAACCTTGGGCACGGCAGTGACTGGTGACCAGGTGGATCAGGTTTTTCGCGCTTCCGAGGAAGTGATTTATTGTTTCGACGGTGACAGGGCCGGCCGGCAGGCAGCCTGGCGCGCAGTGGAATCGACTTTGCCCCGTATGCGCGATGGCAGACAGGCCCGATTCCTGTTCCTGCCGGAAGGCGAAGATCCGGACAGCATGGTGCGCAAGCTGGGCGCAGAGAAATTTGCCAATCTGCTGGCGGCTGCCCAGCCCTTGTCAGAGTTTTATTTCAGGCATTTCACCGAGCAGGTGGATATGAGTTCGCTGGATGGCCGGGCGCGCCTGGTGGAACTGGCCAGACCAGCATTGCTGAACATTCCTGAAGGTGTCTTTCGCGACATGATGATGCAACGCCTGGAGGAACTGGCCCGGCACCAGTTGGGCAGGAGCCAGGACAGGAACCGGGGCAGGAGCCAAGAGCTGAGACCGACACAGCCGGCCAGGTTTGGAGCGCCATCATCTGGCATGCCACCCATACAGCAGCGCACACCCATGCGCCTGGCGATGGCGCATCTGGTGCAGGATCCGGGCATGGCAAAGCACGTGGAACAAAGGCCATTGCTGCCTGAATGCGAGCTGCAGGGCATGGATATTTTGCGCGAACTTATTGACTTCTGCGCCGAACGTCCCAATATGAGCACGGCGCAGTTGCTGGAACTTTGGCGCCAGCACCCGGCTCAGATGCATTTGACAACGCTGGCAAGCTGGATCATGCAGGGTGAAGCTGAAAACCTGATTCAGGAATTCAGGGATGCATTGACCGGGCTTGAACTACAATGGGTACGTACGGAACTCGGAAAGCTACCCAGACCGGTGGAATCCAGCCCGGATCAAAAACAGCGACTTTTGGCCCTGCAGCAACAAGAATTAGTTTTGAAACAGGCCCTGGCGGGCGAACCAAGGTAAGCCGCCCGGAATTCCAGCGGCCTATGGCCGTAACAGCATTCGCGACGATATCCAATGACAATAGAACCAGCAGCTAATCAGAATCAACAATCGCAACTGAAAGACCTGATCACTCAAGGCAAGGAGCAGGGTTTTTTAACCTATGCCCAGGTCAATGACCACCTGCCTGACGATATCGTCGATCCGGAGCAGATTGAAGACATAGTCAACATGATCAATGACATGGGTATCCAGGTGCATGAAGAAGCACCGGACACCGATGACATTATCCTGAATGATGAAGCCTCCACCGACAGCGATGATGAAACCGCAGCCGAAGAAGCCGCAGCGGCACTGGCTGCAGTAGAAACTGAAATCGGCCGCACCACTGACCCGGTACGCATGTACATGCGCGAAATGGGCACCGTGGAACTCCTCACCCGCGAGGGCGAAATCGCCATTGCCAAGCGCATCGAGGATGGCCTGTTGCAGGTACATGAAGCGCTCGCCCGTTTCCCGGGCTCAATCGAAACCCTGTTGCATGAATACCAGTTGTATACCGAAGGCAGCCAACGGTTGGCCGAGGTCATGCTGGATTTCATTGATCCCGCCGAACTGGCCAAACAGGAAATCCCGCCGCCATCCAAGCCGCTCAAGGCCGGCGTTGATATTGAAGACGACGCTGCGCACGGTGGCGACAGCGACCTTGATGACGAAGACGAGGATTCTGAAGACGCAGAAGAAGCAGCATCCACCGGGCCTGATCCTGAGGAAGTACTGCGTCGTTTTAATGTGCTCGCAGCCTTACACAAAAAATACCTGGTGCTGCATGTCAAGAATGGCCCCAGCCACAAGGGCGTGATGAAACTCCGCAAGGACATGGCCGGGATTTTTCTGACCATCAAGTTCCCGGCGCGTATGGTGGATCATCTGATCGACAAGTTGCGTTATACCGTATCGCAGGCCCGGGACCTGGAGCGCTTGATTCTGCAGATGGCGGTA
>JANOGQ010000176.1:0-5882 GCA_031406105.1 Lysobacterales bacterium
GCCCGTGTCCTTGCCCTTGAGCCAATGATCCCACCAGCGCAGGCTTTCCTGGGTAAAGCCCATGTTCGGTCCCGGTATGCCCTCTTCAGGGTAATTATGCGACCAGGCACCGATCAGGCCTTTGCGGGGTACTGACAAACCTTCGAGCATTCGTGGGATGGAATTGTTGTAGGCATCACCCCAGCCCCCAACCGCATAAACAGGCACTGCAATCGCGCTGTAATCCTCGCGCACCGATCCGTGTTTCCAGAACGTATCGCGGGTTTGATGCTGCAGCCAGGCCTCGATGAATGGGGGCGTTTTATCCATGCGCTCCAGCCACATCTCACGCCACCGTTCACCCACCCAGCGAGGGTCCGGCGGTTGGGCGTTATAGCCAAACATGACCGTTGCCCAGGCCAGCATCTGCGAGGCCAGCACACAGCCGCCCATGTAATGCACATCGTCGTGGTAACGATCATCGGTGAAGCCAATAGTGATGACGGCCTTCAGCTGCGGCGGGCGGCGTGCTGCCACCTGCAGGGCATTGAAACCACCCCAGGACTTGCCAAACATCCCCAGGCTGCCATTGCACCAGGGCTGCGTGGCGATCCACTGCATCACTTCAAGGCAGTCGTCCTGCTCCTGTTTCAGGTACTCGTCATACAGGATGCCATCCGATTCGCCGCTGCCCCGTATGTCCACCCGCACACAGGCGTAGCCATGACCGGCCAGGTAGGGGTGACGGATGGCATCACGCACGGCAGTTCCATCGTTCTTGCGATAGGGAATGTATTCCAGCAGGGCCGGAACCGGCTCCCGCTCTGCAGCTATGGGCAACCAGATCCGTGCAGCCAGGCGGGTGCCATCTGCCAGCGGAATCCAGCAATGCTCGATCTCGCGAATCTCAAAAGGAAACTCAGTTCTGATGCGCTGCATGCACACTCGCTCCCGGGTGGGTTTCAGCCTTCAGGATCAATCTTGGCGGCTTGATGACGAAGCGTAATGCAGTGACGATCCGGATTCCATCGCAATTGTCAATTGACTTGCCAGCTGCGGTCGACAATAGTTGACGGCAATGACCAAATACACTTGCCCACCCGTTTTTGGCTGCTCCCGCCGCGATTTCCTGCAAAGCTCGTCGCTGGCATTGCTGGGCCTGGCGGGCAGCAGCTGGCCGCGCATCAGTGGCGCCGGGAACGATGCGGTGCTGCATATCCGCAACTACATGGATTTGTCCTCTCTCGACCCGGTCAGCACCATCTCTCTGGCCGAAGGCCTGGTTTGCATGACCATTTTCCAGAACCTCCTGTCCGTTCGGCCTGGTTCGCACTGGGAAACGCAACTGGAAGCCGCAGAATATTTTGCCCAGGTCAGCGACACGCGGTATGACTTCCGCCTGCGCCCTGGCCAGATGTTTACCCACGGTTATGGAGAAATGACCGCAGACGACGTGAAATTTTCCTTTGAGCGGATGGTCGATCCCACCATGAATTCCATCAATGCGCCGGAGATGGGGCCATTCAGCCACGTGGAGGTGCATGACCGTTATAGCGGAACGCTGGTGCTGCATTCACCGTATTCGGCTTTTCTAACGATCGCTGTTGCTGGTGTCGGTGGCTCGATCCTGTCCCGCGCTGCAATGATGGATGTGGGAGGGCGTTTCAGCACCCAACCTCCCTGCTGTTGCGGGCCTTACCAGTTCAGGTCCTGGGCAGCACAGCGCAAGACGGTTCTGGAGCGAAATTCCGACTGGAACGGGCCGCCGGCAGTATTTGCCGAGATACACGTTTACGCCATGCCCGATGACAAGGCCGGCGAGATGGCTTTTGAAGCGGGGCAACTGGACTGTGCACAGATTTCTGCGGAAGTGGTCGAACCGTTCGAACAGGCCATGCCCCCCGACAGTAATTTGCATGTTTTGCCTTCAGGGCGCAATTTCTGGCTGGGTATGAACCAGCAGAATGCAGCCCTGACCGATATCCGGGTTCGCCAGGCCATTCAATATGCCATTGATGTCGAGGCCGTAGTCGAAGCGGCCTGGTTTGGCCTGGCCGCGACTTCGAACGGGCCCATACCTCAAGGCATGCTGGGCCATCGCCCCCAGGCGCTGATTCCACCCCGGGGTGATCCGGAAAAAGCGCGGGCATTGCTCAAGGCAGCGGGGATTGCCCTGCCGCTGCGTTTGCGGCTCGATTGCACCACTAAAGCACGTGATGTGACGGCTGTGCAGGTCATGCAATGGTCATTGCGCCAGGTCGGCATCGAGGTGAGTATTCGTGCCCTGGAACCCGGCACGTTTTTAACCATAGGCATGGAAGACCGGGGCGACCAATGGCGCGATGTCCAGTTGTTCATGCAGGACTTTGTTGGCGCGGCCGATCCTTATTATTCCATGACCTGGTTTATATCGGAGCAGATCGGCAAGTGGAACTGGGAGCGATTCAGCAATGCTGAGTTTGACCGCCTCTACAAATTGGCGCTGAAAACCAGCGACACCCGGGCCGCCGACCGCATGTACCAACGCATGCAGGACCTGATGGAAGAATCGGGTTGTTACCGCTTCATTACCAACGGGGTGATGCCCAGTATCGTTCGGAACAGTATCAAATCGGCCTTTCGCCCTGACGGTTATTTCTTGTTACGTGAGTTCAGGCCCGCCGATGAGCCAGCCTGACAGCCGCTTGATCACACCATGACTCGCTTCCTGCTCAGGCGTTTGCTCAGCTCGCTGCTGGTACTGTGGCTGGCTGACAGCCTGTTGTTTGGCATGATCCACCTGGTTCCGGGCGACCCCGCCAGCATCATGCTGGGACCCAGAGCAACCCCAGAATTGAAAGCTGAATTTGCCAGCAGACTGAGCCTGGACCAGCCGCTGCACATTCAGTTGGGCCGGTTTTATGCCGGCCTGGTTCGCGGAGACCTGGGCGAGGATCCATTTTCCAATCGCAAGGTAGCTGACATGGTTCTCGAGCAGTTGCCTTATACCCTGGTCCTGGTATTGGCCGCCATCGGTGGGGCCAGCCTGCTGGGAATTCCCCTGGGCTGCTTCTCTGCCATCCATCGAAACTCCTGGCTGGATCGATTGACGGGCGTTATGTCGGTGGCATTCATTGCCATACCCTCGTTCATTGTTGCCTTGTACCTGCTGCTTTGGCTGGCGGTGAAGTGGCGCTGGTTCCCGGCCATGGGGGCCGGTTCAGTGGGTGATTATCCCGATCAACTGCATCACCTGGTCTTGCCGGCCATCGCCCTCGGGCTGGGCTGGGTGGGCTATATTGCCCGGCTGGTTCGAGCGTCGATGCTGGAAGTCATGGAAGAGAACCATATCCGCACCGCCCGGGCTTTTGGTTTACCTGAGCGCACCATCATCATTCACTACGCTTTACGTATTGCCATCTTGCCCACCGTGACCATCCTCGGACTGGGCATCGGCAGTATGCTCTCCGGTGCGCTATTCGCCGAAATCGTATTTTCCCGGCCCGGCATCGGCAGGCTGCTTTACGAAGCCGTGCTGGGACGAAACTATCCGGTAGTGATGGGCGCGGTGCTGGTGACCACCGGGTTTTTCGTGTTCTGCACCTTGCTGGCCGACACCGTCAATGCCTTGCTTGACCCGCGCTTGCGCAAGGAGGCTGGCGAGTGAACCAGGCCAAACCCCAGGGCACTATGGCACGCACTTTCCAGGCCTTGAAAAAGGATCCACTTGGCATGACCGGTTTTGTACTGGTTTGCCTCATCTTGTTTCTGACCGTCTTTGCCGGCTGGCTGGCACCGCATGATCCACTTGAGGTTGATGTTCACAATCGTCTCAGCAGTCCCAGTGCCGAGCATTGGCTGGGCACCGATCAGCTCGGTCGCGATATCCTCTCGCGGGTGTTGTTCGGTGGCCAGGTGGCCCTCAAGGTTTCGCTGGTGGCGATTTCAGTCGCAATGGGTTTCGGCCTGCTGCTCGGCATGCTGGCCGGCTTCGGTCCGCGCTGGCTGGATCGATTGCTGGTCGCTGCTTTTGACACGGTACGCTCATTTCCCACCATCATGTTCGCCCTGGCCGTGATCGCCCTGACGGGTCCTTCGCTGAACACCGTGATCGGTGTGATCATCATTACCTCGATTCCGGTCTATGCACGCGTGGTTCGAACCCAGACACTGGCCTTGCGGGAACGCGATTTCATCCTGGCTGAACGGGCCATGGGTGCATCCACGTTTCGCATCCTGCGGCATCATGTGTTACCCAATATCGCTGCGCCGCTGTTCATCCTGGCTTCAATGGACGTGCCCGCTGTTGTGGGTATGGAGGCTGGCCTGAGTTTCCTCGGAATGGGTGTCAGCCCGCCCACGCCCAGCTGGGGCACGATACTCAACGATGGTTATTCCTATTTGCGCAATTCGCCCTGGCCGATTATTGCCGGGGGTCTGCCGTTGATTGCCGTAACCCTTGGCTTCACGTTTTTTGGTGAATCGTTGCGGGACATTTTCGACCCCAGGCTGCAGGGCAAAGACCGGTGAGCGATTCTGTCCTGGAGATCCGCGACCTGTCGGTCGGCTACACTACCGACCGAGGCACCCTGCAAGCCCTTCGCGATGTTTGCATCGAAATACCGGCCGGCAAAATTGTCGGCATTGTAGGGGAGAGTGGTTGCGGCAAATCCACGCTGATTTCGGCCATCATCCGCCTGCTGGCTCCCAATGCCCGGATAAGCCAGGGCAGCATCCGCTTTAAAGGTCAGGACCTGTTGGGGCTGTCATCAGAGGCCATGCGCAAACTGCGCGGTGACGAAATTTCCATGGTCTTCCAGGACCCGATGACCAGCCTCAACCCGGTACTGACCATTGGCCGGCAAATGGCGGATGTACAGCATCGTAGCCCCAGCCCTCGCAAAGCGAAAAATGCCCGATCTCTGATGATGCTCGAGCGGGTGGGGATTCCGGACCCGGCCAGCCAGCTGGATCAGTATCCACACCAGTTGTCCGGTGGCATGCGCCAGCGCGTTGCCATTGCCATGGCCCTGATGACCGAACCATCCCTGCTGATTGCCGATGAACCGACCACGGCGCTGGACGCCACGCTGGAAGTGCAGATCATCCATCGCCTGCAACAACTGCAGGCAGATTTCGGCTGCTCCATCCTGTTCATTTCCCACCACCTGGGCGTGATTGCAGAGCTGTGTGAAGAAGTCATCGTGATGTATGCCGGCGCCGTAGTTGAAAGCGGTCCAACGGCCAGCGTCTTCAGCAACCCCCGGCATCCCTACACGCAGAAATTGCTGGAATGTGATCCCGCCCGTATGCCACAGCCAACCCGGCACTTGCCGGTGATCGAAGGCAACCTGCCGGACCTTATAGACCTGCCTCAGGGCTGCATCTTCAGTGAGCGCTGCGGGCAACGCATCGACCGGTGCTTGTCGGAGCCACCGCTGCTTTCCGGTGGGCTCCATCGTGCAGCCTGCCATTTGCAGACGGGTGAAGCATGAACAGCCTGTTGTCGGTGCGGGACTTGCACATCCGCTACCCGCTCGCTCGTGGCCTGGGCCAGAGCTTGGGTTTCAGCCGCCAGCCCAAATTCGTGGACGTGGTACAGGGCGTATCACTGGAAATCCAGCGCGGCCAGACCTTGGCCATTGTGGGCGAGAGCGGTTCGGGTAAAACCACTCTGGCCATGGCCTTGTGTGGCCTGGTGCCGATAACCAAGGGGGAAGTTCATTTTGACGGCCAGCGCTTGCCTCATGTTGCGGGAGAAAAACTGAAGCCTGACCGCAAACGCGTGGCCCTGATGTTCCAGGACCCGGTGGGTTCGCTCAGTCCCCGGATGACGGTGCGCAGGCTGTTGGCTGAACCCTTTGCAATCCACTCATCAGGATCACATGATCCTGATGAGGAAGCCGCTAGATTATTGTCACTGG
>JANOGQ010000258.1:0-2752 GCA_031406105.1 Lysobacterales bacterium
GTCACTGAAACCCACAGACAGGAAACCGCTCAACACCAGGTGCTGCAGTCCAAGCTCAAGGATCTCGAGCGTTTGAATGAGCGGTTGCACGAGGATGCCACGCACCTCACACAAGCGCTCACCAGCAATGTCAAGGCACAGGGTAACTGGGGGGAACAACAGCTGGAGCGCTTGCTGGAACTGGCAGGTCTGCAGAAAGGGCAGGATTATTCGACGCAGTTTTCGATCACCACCGATAGTGGACAACGCGTCCAGCCAGACCTGGTTGTGCATTTACCAGAAGCCAAATCCATCGTGCTGGATTCCAAAGTATCTCTGGCAGCCTGGGTCCGATATCAGTCCGCCGCAACGGATGAGCAGCGCGACATGGCCCTTAAAGAGCACATTCAGTCCATCCGTCAGCACATACGAAATCTGGCAGAAAAGCGTTACGCCGAGTTGCCGGGCCTGGATGCTCTGGATTTTGTACTGATGTTTGTACCGGTAGAGGCGGCACTCATTGCCGCCTTGCAAACAGATTCCGAGCTTCCGATATTTGCTTTGAATCATCGTATTGCATTGATTTCACCCACCAATTTCCTGGCAACCATGCGCACAGTTGCATCGGTGTGGGCGGTGCACAGGCAGAATCGCAATGCCCACGAAATCGCTCGCCGGGCAGGTTTTCTATACGATAAATTTTGTGGGTTTATTGATAATTTACAGAAACTTGGAGAGAGATTGAACCAGGCTCAACAAAGCTACGATGAGGCGTTTGGCCAGCTTTCAACAGGCTCGGGTAATCTGGTCAGGCAAGCCGAGCTGTTGCGCGGGCTCGGAGCGCGGAATACCAGGCAGCTGGAAGCAGGCCTGTGTGAACAATCTGCCGATTCTGGATTGATCGAAGATACGCCCGCTCAGATCAATGAAAAAGCGCCCGAACCTGTCCGGGATACCGACAAACCAGACTCAAAATAAACTTCATATTCAAATTGACACAAATTTACAAGTCAGCGATAATGCCCGGCATGGGTTCGCCAGTCCTGCGTTGCTGAAAAGCACTTCTGGTGGAGCGCCAAAAAAAACGGCCTGCAAAACGAAGTTCAGAAAATCGTTGCTGGTTCATTGAAGAGTGATGGAAAAAGGTCAACGCAGTTAAAGAAAACGCGAATCTTTGATCCGCAAATGGAGAAATAAATGAATATGAAATGCGCTAAATCAGTATTACTCGGAGCTTTATTGCTGCCGGGTTTGGCAATGGCCCAGAGCGGTACCCGGGCTACTTTTGAAGTTACCAAAATATTTGCCGATGGCAACGACGAAGATTCGGTTACCGTAAGCATCGACTGTAACACCGGTATCATCCTTGATCAGGATAAAGTGTTGGGTGACGGTGATTCAGTTGAATTCGTAGTTGTTGATTTCACCGCCGGTTCGCTGAATTGCACGATCGATGAGCTGGATGCTACCGATGGTTATTCAGCTGATTATTCTGGCAATGGTGATGAAGAGGATTGCACCTGGACAGCCGTGGCAGACGGTGATGAAAACGATTGCGAAATCACCAACTCACCTGATGCAGTTGAGATTGAAGTCACCAAGACCTGGAATATCGTAGGCGACAACAACAACGTGAACCTGAATTACACCCTTAGAGTTTACTGTGACGAGGTGTTCTACGATGAAGTGTCTTGTACTGCATCAACAGATTGCCAGGCGGCATCCAAAGACGTCTGGATCGGTAGTGATGACGGCGAAGGCCCGGGATCAGAGACCTTTACATTCGATGTACGGCCTGCCTTCCCTGATAGTTCTTGCTACGTTTACGAGCAGACCTTTGACAGCGCAATTGACACGGACAATGGTTGTGGCAGCCTGACCGTTTCTGCTGGCGAAGGCGCTTCTTGCGAAATCATCAACACCGTATTTTTTGAAGGCATCCCGACGCTGAGCCAGTACGGCATGGCGATCATGGCACTGCTGATGCTGGGTGTTGGGTTTGTAGGCTTCCGTCGTTTTGTCTGATAGCTGAAGCTACAGCCACCAGGCTGGTAATGTGAAAATCCCCGCGGCTGCTTCTGGCGCCGCGGGGATTTTTTTTGCACCCTATAATGGCGAATGATGGTTCCGTATAAACACTTGAAATGGGTATTGTGTATAGCTCTGGCATTCTCTGGCTGGATTACGCCATTGCTGTGTCAAGCGCAAGTCAAGGGCTTGGGTAGCACACTGCCCGATGCGGCGGAAGTTCTGGTCTATAAAAAATGGGTGGGTGCAGCGGGTGATGAAGCCGCAGTCCAGATTCAACTGGTTTGCCAAGGAGCAGGTGAATTTCATCCTTTGAGTGTCAATGAAGATCAGCCGGATGGGTGGCTGATTGCCGATGTTCCGGAAGGTGGCCAAACCTGTTCCGTTTTAGAATCGGTCCGTGACAGCTTCATTCCAGATGAACGGGATTGCCGCAATTTACTGGTGCTGCCAGGAACCAGCGTGGAATGCACACTGGTCAACACCAAACGGGTAAAGCGTATTGAAATGCTGAATCGTTACGGCGTCGTAATGATGATTGCACTGATTTTCGGGGCAGGATTAGCTGCGGTGCATCGCCAACTCCACTGAACGCATGCATTGACACAAATTTACAAGTCAGTGATAATGCCCGGCATGGGTTCGCCAGTCCTGCGTTGCTGAAAAGCACTTCTGGTGGAGCGCCAAAAAAAACGGCCTGCAAAACGAAGTTCAGAAAATCGTTGCTGGTTCATTGAAGAGTGAT
>JANOGQ010000261.1:0-5694 GCA_031406105.1 Lysobacterales bacterium
GAAAATACCGGTAGCCTTGCCCAACACCCGCAACATTTCCTCTTCAAAACAATCTTCGCGCTGCTCCAGAGGCATGCACATGGATTTGGCACCCAGCGCCTTGAACAGCTCCATGTACATAGGGCCGGTTTCATCGACTTCCGAAGCCGTGGGGATCACCAGGATGCGGGCATCGGAACCCCCACACAGTTTGACAAAACGCTTGTGGATTTTTGGCTTCTTGGTGATGGTCCGGCTTTCGGCCCCGCCGATGGGAATAATGTAACCACGGCTGTCAGACTGCTTGGGTGTTGCGGGCATGTCTCAATCAATCCTTGTGTTCTTTTTCAAATGTTCCGAATTGTACAATTGCGCCGTCACGCACCATCCAGCGCCCCAGCGCCATCACATGGCGCACCCGGCGGCTGGAGTCCAGCACCACCAGGTCGGCATCCAGCCCTGCAGCAATCTGACCTTTACTGCGCAGGCGCAACAAGCGGGCCACGTTCGAGGTGATGCACGGCAGTATGTTTTGTAGCTCATACTCCCGACGACGCAATTCAGCCAAAGTTTCCGGCAAACCTGAAGAGCTGGCAAAGTCCATATGGATCATTTCGCCCTGGGCATTGAAAGCGGGTAAACAGCCGCCCCCATCCGAGCTGATGGTGAACTGTTCCGATGGGCAACCTTGCTGGTGAAAACGCTCCCAGGCATCTGCCGCTGACCAGGCATTGTCGCCCTCAGTTACCGGAAAAGCAGTGACATCAATGCTCACACCTTTTTTTGACAACTCACAAGCTTCTGCAAACAGCGTCTTGTTGCGATTGACATGAGTGGGATGAAACACCCGCGGCGGCAGTTCACTTTCAGCCAGAGCACGGCGAATCAATTCCAGGCCACGCGGGCCGTCCCCCAGATGCAGGTGCAATACACCGGCTTTACCGGTTAACAGGCCGGACACATGCACTTCTGAGGCGAGGCGGATCAATTCATCATAAGTCGGCTGACTGGAGCGGTGATCGCTGATAGCCAGTTCACCCAGGCCAATCACCGCCTCGATATTCACCATATCGCCAGACACCGTGCCGGTGAGTGTGGTGGGTGGCAGATGGTAACCACCGGTCCAGCACCAGGCTGACAGGCCTTCGGCGCGCAGGCCATGAACCCGCGCCAGCACATTGGCGGTGCTGCGCGTAACATCATCGGTGCCGAGCAAGCCCACCACGCTGGTTACACCATGACGGGTGAACTGGCTGAGGGGAACTGCCGGCGCCTGAGTGGCGAAGCCGGCTTCACCACCTCCGCCGGTAATGTGCACATGGCCATCAATAAAACCGGGTACCAGTGCGGCCCCATCCAGATCCATCGTCTCGCATTCCAGCCGCGCATCCATGGCGGGTGCTTCAGTTCCCAGATAAACGATTTTGCCACCGGCCAGCAGTACACAGCCACGGCCAAAGTGAGCCGGCGTATAGATTTCCGCGTTTTTCAAGAGCGTGAGCAAAAGGAATTTTCCTGGCAGCGGCGTGTACCGCGATTGGAGCGGCATTTTACCTGTAAAGCTGGCCCAGTTAACACTTGCCGCCAGATATTTCTTGCAGTCCTTGCTTGAAAACACATTAACGTCAGTGATTACGGCCGCTCAGATTGCTTGGGGAGCCTGGCATTTCGGGTCGCTCCAGGGGCCAGGCATCAGCGCCTGTAGCATGCAGCGGTCACAAAAGCTTCATTCAACGGTCACAGCGGCGTCAACAAACGAGCAAATACTACGAACTCAGTTGCTGCTATCAGCGAGCTTGAGATGCGTACATCAAGACTGACTGCTGGATTCGCCCGCCTCGATGCATTCGAAGGTCGCTTGTGTCGGCCCTGCAATCGAATTACGCGTTACTGGCCTGTGAGAACCTATTTTCAAGGGGTGAGTCGACTGGGTGATGGAGTGCTGTGGTACATCATGCTGGCTGCACTGCCCATCGCCTTCGGCCAATCCGCTCTGCTGCCCACGGCGCACATGGGTATCACTGCCCTGGCAGGTGTGTTGATTTACAAGGGCATCAAGGGCTCAACGCTGCGCGAGCGGCCTTTCGCCTCACATGCAGGCCTCACGGCCATGGCAAAACCGCTGGATCGCTACAGTTTTCCTTCCGGACATACCCTTCAGGCAGCGGCCTTCCTGGTCATGCTGGCGCACTACTACCCCAGCCTTGCCCTGCTCATGCTGCCATTTGCTGCCAGTGTGGCGGCCTCGAGGGTGATCCTGGGCTTGCACTACCCTTCCGACGTGTTAATTGGCGCCTTACTGGGTTGGGCACTGGCCAGCACCAGTCTCGCCCTTTCACTCTGAGGAAAAGCCCTCGCTCTGAGCAAAGGCGATTCTCTGCACAATATCCGTCATTCTGAGCGGAATCCTGCATGGATTGACCTGTGTCTGACTCACCTCGCGGATTCATTGCAATAAGCCAAACAGTGCCACCCGTCAGCACCTGCAACCCCAGCGACATCAGAGCTTGTGCTTGACCTGAACCTGCAACTGCAGTTAAGTAGTCGCCAGTTAATGAAACACTGGCCTTGGCTTCAGGCAAACTGAATTATGTCGATCGGAATCTCCAACCTGGCGGGAATGCCAAAGGATCATCGGGCCAGGCTTGAGAACTGTGTCAAGTTGCTATTGCTGTGGGTAGCCGCCAGCGATGGCAAGCTGGAAGAAGCTGAACTGGAGTTCATTTCGGGCCTGTTCCACGATCGGGCCGGAACCATTACCAACGACGAATTCCTTGCGGTGATTCGTGGCGCTGACATCGACAGCATCGAAAAAGCCATTCGCATGGTGGCAGCCGAAAGTCGGGAATTGCGCCTGGCCTTTCTCGATATGGCAGTGGCCATGTCCATGGTCGATCGTGATATCGCAGTTGCGGAAAACCACATCCTGCGTTTTTACGCTGATGCCCTGCATCTCGGCCTCGCCAGTCTTGAGAAGCGCTTTCAGGCCATTTCCGGCCAACCCTTGCCCGAGCCAGGAGATCCCAGTGATGCGCAGTGGTGGCAGCAGTGGCAGGGCGATGGGACTGAGGCTGGGGGGAAAGCGGAGGGCGAGCGGAAGGAAATGGCGGGCGGAGCAAGCGCAGCCATGTCGATTTCCCAGGCTCGTTCCATATTGGGTGTCAGCCTGAATGCCAGCCACGAGGACATCGAACGAGCATACGAAAATCTGGCGGGTATATTCGAAGTCAGCCGGGTTGAAGCCATGGGCGAGACGGCGGTTACCCTGGCCAATTCCCGCTTCAAGAAAATCCAGCAAGCCTATTGGCTTTTGCAAGGCTGAATCGGCATGAAGAATCTGTATCTGCAACTGGGCATAGCCCCGAACTCCAGTCCGGGTGAAATTGAAGCAGCCCTGCAGGCAAAGCCCGAACTGGGTGATGCAGCGCAAGTTCTGTTGAACGATGCACGCAGGGCAGCCTACAACCGCACGATTGCAACCCTAAGCTCGATAGGTATGCTGCGGCACCGTCTCGGCCTGGATACAGACCAGAGCTGGTTTGTGGAAACCTGCCCCGACTTTGCCCCACGCTTGAACTTGCGTAAATTCGTGCCCGCAACTCCGGCTGCCGCACAATCTCTGCAAGCTGAAAACCCCAGCAATTCCAGCGCTTGGTCGCAAATGCCCGTCCCAGGCAGCCACAACAACAAGCGCTGGATCAAGGTCGTATTGATCGTATTCGCCATGGCAGTTGTGCTGGCCCTGTGGCGAGTTTTTCTCTGAACAGTTGACATCCGCCAGAACTGACCAACAAACCCATCTGGATTCACCATGCCTCTAGCCGTTGTCAGCAGTTATTTCAACCTCAGTCGCAGCAGGTATCGGCGGGCCAATTATCTGGCTTTTCGGGCCGCCCTGGATGCGATCGGCGTGGCCTCGCTTACGGTGGAGTGGTCTGTTGACGGCACTGGATTTGAATTACCCGAAGATAATTCCATCCTGCGAGTGCAAGGCGGCAACATGATCTGGCAAACCGAGCGCTTGCTGAACCACGCAATTCAAAACTTGCCCGCCGCCTACGACATGGTCGCCTGGCTGGATGCTGATGTGCTGTTCGAGCAGGAAGATTGGCCGGAACGGGTGGAAAAATCCTTGCAACAAGCGCCATTGGTACAGATGTTCAGCCTGGCCAGAATGATGCCCGAGCGCAAAGAGCTGCAGGTTCCCGTGATGGAGGTGCCCGGCAGCATCTACTGCCAGCAACATCAGGTGAAGGGGCCAGATGGAACTGATCGCCTGGGCCATTGCGGTTACGCCTGGGCAGCGCGGCGTGAGATTATCCAGCCGGTCGGTTTATACGACGCGGTGCCGGTGGGTGGCGGCGACAAAAACAAACTGTTCGCATTGCTGAACCAGTTCAATCAACAGCAGATGCTGGAACGCCAGAACGAAGCCATGCGCAAACACTATTGCGACTGGGCATTGCGCCTGCGCAAAGCCTGTAATGAGCGATGCGGCTATGTCGATCTGAGCCTGCGCCACCTGTGGCATGGTTCGCTGGAAAGCCGTCAATACCGTCCCCGCCATGCCATACCGCTGCGGCACGATTTCGATCCCTCTGTGGATATGTCTATCAGCCCCTCTGGTGTCTGGCAGTGGAACTGTGACAAGCCGGATTTGCATGCTGAAGTGGCGGCCTATCTCAGCAGTTTTGGGGAATGATTCATTCAGGAGCCGAACGGAAAGACTGCAAGATTTTATTCAGCGGGTAACTTTGCAGGAATGGCCTTGAGATAAGCGGCTATGGCAGACCGGTCTTCTGGGCTCAAGCGGGCGAGATTTTCCTGCACCGCAACCATGGGGCCACCGACGGTATCGTAGTCAGGGGTGAAACCTGTTTCAAGGTAATAGGCTATCTCTTTCACCGACCATTCCCCCACGCCTGCAGCTCCTGGCGTGATATCAGGTATCTTCCCTTCCCCTTGCGGATTCGGCGCACCGGTCAGCCAGCGGTGCAAACGCAAGCCTCCCAAGGCATCACGTTCGGTATGACATTCACCACAATGCCCCGGCCCTTCAACCAGGTAGCGGCCACGCTGCACATCAGGCGCTGTATTCTCGGGCAATGACACCACGGGTTTAGTACTCAAATAACGCAGCTTCCACAAGCCAACACCCCGCCGGACATTCCATGGAAACGCCAACTGGTGAGCAGCCACTTTGTTTTGCACCGGCGCAAGCCCGTCCATATAGGCCTTGAGATCTACTACATCCTGAACATTCATACGAGCATAGGAGGTGTAGGGAAAGGAAGGATAGTAATGCTGCCCGCCCGGGGACACGCCACGCAACATGGCATTGAGGAAATCAGCGGTGCTCCAGTTGCCAATGCCGGTTTCCGGATCGGGCGAAATATTGGGGACCCGGAATACCCCGAACTCCGTTTTCAGCTCATGGCCACCGCTTAAATCTGCTTCGTGACAGGCAGCACAGCTGGCGGCATGAAACATCTGTTCGCCATTGGCCGGGTCAGGCTTGGCCAAGCTCAGTGCCACAGACTCAAGCGGGTCTGGGCGTGTCAACAGCAGGAAGACCAGCCCGAAAACCAGCAGGCTCAGCACCATGGCCTTGAATGCCAAATGCAACATGCTCAATTCACCACCAGGCAGTCAACACCCGGGTGCTATTGGTTTGCCTGAACAAGCCATTAATCACCTGGAGTGCGATAGTCCTCA
>JANOGQ010000278.1:0-3676 GCA_031406105.1 Lysobacterales bacterium
CTCACTCAATACCTACCTGCAGGGCGTGCAGCAATTGGCCGGCGGACATGCTTTGCACCTGCTTGCAGGCACTGAACCCTCGTTGCAGTGCTACTGGGCTGTCAAAGATTACTTTGCCAAGGCTTGTGAGAATGGCCATCCCGATCCGGCTTTTTTCAGCGAGCGCTATGGTGAATTGTTGCAGGACAGCGTTACCCGGCAGTTGATGAGCGATGTGCCGCTGGGACTGTTCCTCAGCGGTGGTATCGATTCCAGCCTGCTGGCAGCTATGGCCGCCAGAACCAACCAGGAATTGCATTGTTTCACCGTGGTGGAAGAAAACACTCTGGCTGCAGGTGATGTGGAACAGTCGCTGTTGCTGGCCAGGAAATTCGGTTTCCACCATCACCCGGTTTACTACGACACCAACACCATCCTGGATCAGTTGCAGTTCGGCCTGGAAGAATTTGAGTTCCTGATCTGGTCGCTTGAGCGGCCGAGTTTCCATATCGAATGGTTTCTCAAGCTGGAACTGCATCGCTACGCAAAAACAGCGCTACCCGGATTGAAAGTCATATTGCTGGGCCAGGGCGCAGATGAATTCGCCGGCGGTTACTCGCACAGCATGGGTAATGAAAGCACTGACTGGCAGCACTATCTGCAGAAAGTGTCCGAAAATCACCGAACCCTGCGACGCATTGACAGGCACATTCCCGGCTATATACGTCCGGCTTTGAACGAAACCTTTCCGGTGCCACCCGACGACGGACTGGGCGCTGACTATTATCGCGAGATGATATACAGAACCGGCTTGCTGACCGCCTACAACCTGTGGCACGAAGATCGCACCAGCTCCTGCCATGGCATAGAGGCCCGTGTACCGTTTCTGGACCATCGACTGGTGGAGTTGCTGGCTTCGGTTCCGCCTGCGCTGCATGCACGACTGTTCTATAACAAGGCGATTGTGCGCCAACAACTGGCCAAAGTGGCGCCGTTCTATCCGCCGGACAAACAGAAAGTGAAGTTCTACAACACAGGCCAGGGAGACTCCATCAGGCGCTTGCGCATGGGAGTGGTACAAGGGGTTTATCCAGCCTTTCGCGACAAATACCTCAACCGTCCAGAGGCGATATTTTCAGCCTCAAAACTGGACACACACCATCTGTACCTTCGACAGAATCCCAAAGCGGCTAGCCAGGATATCAAGGAATTACTGGATTGTATGGCGATAGAGGTGTTTGCTCACTGTTGCCGCCACATGGCCTATATGCCACCACCTCGCGGGCCGGATCGTGCTTCACCTTTGCGTTTGTGGTCACCACCACCGGCCGCTGCAGCGCCGAAAAAAGCCGCAGTGGATGAGTGGACTATGGAGCTGTAGCTGCCAGCTTGTGCGCATCTGTCATTTGCCAGAATTGCGTGGTAAAGCGATTGATGCTGGAGGATTCAGCGTTCAGCAAAACCGTAATACCGATGCCCTCGCTGAGCGAATACGCGATGTCAGCCCGGTAACCAGATACCCAGCCGCTGTGATAGGCGATCTGCCGGTCACCGAGTTGGTACACCCGCCAGCCCAGGCCGTAATGTGCATCGGTTAACAGCTTGTCCCATTCACGACGATACAACTCCTGCGGCGTTTTTACCCGTGGCAGGACCAGCGCCTGCTGTGCTTCAGCTGCCAGCACTGCAGGCTCGCCGCCGAGTTGCGCATGCAGCCACTTGGCCATATCCGTGATGCTGGCATTCACTCCCGCAGCAGGTGCAACACGATAATAATTGGGCAGTACTTGCACTGTGCGCCATTGGCCATTGCTTTTCACATGGGGCTGGGCACGGTTGCTGGTAGCCAGAAATGGCTCGTAGCCCACCGAGGCGGTTTGCATATCCAGCGGTTTGAAAATGCGTTGTTCAATCAGGGATTCATAACTGCTGGAGGTGATGCTTTCCACCACCGGCTGGATCAGGCTGAACACGCTGTTCTGGTAGCTGTAACAGCTGCCGGGAGGACAGGTGTAAGGCAGATCCGCCATTTTCGAGTAAATCTGTTCGGTGGGTACGCCTTCTTCAATGAGGTTGTCATAGGCATGGGAAATCAGCCCGGAGCTCTGGCCGAGTAAATCCTCGATGCGTATCTTTGAAGCATCACCCTTGATGTGAAAGCCGGGCACATAGCGGTTAACCGGATCAGTCCAGGCAATGCTGCCATCGGCAACCAGTTGTGCGGTGAGGCCGGCAGCAAAAGTCTTGGATACCGAAGCAATGCGGAACACGGTGTCCTGGTTCACTTCCTGTTTGTGACTGGTATCGGTGTGGCCAAAACTGCCTGTACTCAGAACGCCATCGCGCGACACCACCGCAAACGCACCACCGACCAGGTTTTCCATAAGGAACTCGGCTTTGAAAAACTCGGCGTATTCGTCGGCCATGGCCTGGTCCGAGGCTGCATTGGCAAAAGAGGTGATGGGGCTTGGCAAAAACAAGCAGCACATCAGGCTGCACATGAGGGAACGAAATCGAATAGCGAATTGACGCATGGTTGATCGGTTTGTCCGCAAGGCCAAGTGTGCGCTGGATTCTATCCCTATCCGCAAGCCAGCAACAGCATTCAACTGGCAGACATCATGCCAATCTTCCTAATTGGGATGTGGACTCGAAGGGAGCAACAGCTGCCCGAATGGCTTCCGCCCGGCTGTTGAAGCGCTCGGTTTCCCGGACCTCGTCGAGTACTCCCATCCGCTCCAGTAGGCGGGCTACGCGAAACGTCATGCCAGTAATAATTACACGTCGCTGTTCATAAAGGGCCCGCTGGATCAATTCTTCGAGTGCCAATGCAGCGCTGCCGTCCATGCGCGGTACGTCCAGCAGGTCGATGATCAAAACCTGGTATTCACCCACAACTTTGAAGCGACGCGTCAATTCGTTGGCAGCTGCAAAACTGATCAGACCCGAGAGATGAAGGAACATGAGCTTGTCGCGGTGTTTGAGGAACAGCGCTGCGGTCTCAGCGTCGAACAATCGCTCATGCTGCGGATCATTCAGGCTGGTCATGGATTCCATTTGCACTTCGGCCATTTCCTTCACCAGCGCGAGGCTTGCCAGAACAACTCCTACGCCTACCGCAGTGACCACATCGACCAGAACCGTCAGCAGCAGCACCACCATCATCAGCACAAAATCGATACGCGGAGCACGATGCAGCCGACGAATGAAACGCCAGTCGATCACATCGATGCCCACCTTGATCAGCAAGCCCGCCAATGCCGCATAAGGTACCTGAGTAAGCAGCGGTGCCAGGCCCAGAGCGATGGCAAGCAGCGCAATGGCATGAAGTATTCCGGATAGAGGGGTCCGTCCTCCCGCCTGGATATTGGAAAGGGTGCGGATAGTGGCTCCGGCTCCGGCTATGCCACCGGCAAAGCCTGCCACCAGATTTCCCAGGCCCTGGCCCACCAGTTCCTTATCGGAATCATGAAAATCACGGGTCATGCTGTCAGCCACCAGCGAAGTCAGCAGGCTGTCGATGGAACCCAGAGCGGCCAACACCACCGCCGAGATCAACATCTGATTCAGCAGGGCGAAATCAAAGTTGGGGATTTGCCACTGGGGTAATCCGGATGGAATTTCACCCAGTACGGGCAGATCGGTGAGCAGCAGGCCGAGCAGGGTACAGGCCACCAGCGCGAGCAAGGTAGCGGGC